>CAMVNW010000079.1 GCA_947168965.1 uncultured Caryophanales bacterium | reverse complement strand
ATTTCCACTTCTGTATCTATTTCCATATACTATTGCCATTTCTGCAAACATTGCTGTTTTCATCATTTCTTTTGTTTGTCCAAATAGTTTAAATACTAAGTCTCTTGCTGTATCTACTCTTGTATTTAATGTTTCTATATCTATTGGTTTTTTTTCTAGTTCTACTATTATTTCTTTTATTGCTTGTTGTGCTTCATTTAATTCAACATAATATTTTTTTGGTATAATTGGTAAATTGTAATCTCTTATTTGCATTTTTGCATCTTTTAATATTATTTTCATTTCTTCTAATTGTTGTCTAGCTCTTTGTTCATCGTCATGCATATCACCAATTGTGCTTAATGTTTCATCGAGTCTTTCTTCTACATTTACTAGTTTTATAAATAGATTTTCTATTTCAATAGTTAATTTTGAGTATGCAAATGCATTATTTCCAGTATGATCAATTAGCACTTTATAATCTGCATTAAGTTGTTCTACTTCTTGTCTAATATCATATAATGATTTTATATCTTCTTCTGATAAATTATATGTTTTTTTCAATTCACCTATTTGGTTAAAAATCTCATTTATTATTTTATTCATTTTGTCTAATTTTTGTTTGATTTTTTTGTTTGATTCTTCGTAACTTGTTTTATCTGTTTTTTCTTTTTCAAAATCATCAAATACTGTATCAAAATATTCCATTAATACTTTCAATTCAAATAATCCATCTTCAAGATTTAATACACGTGTTCTATCCATTACATCGATTATTTTTTTATTTGCTTCTTCTATATTGTATTCTATATTTAGGTAGTCAAGTGGATAACCCATTTTTTGCATTTCTTGATATGTTTTTTCTACTTCTTTTATTTTTTTAGGAAGTATATTTGTTGCCATTATTACAATTACTGGTACTTCTTCTAGAATAACTTCCATATGTTTTAACATTTCATCTATTGCTTTTATTATATTTGTTATTTCTATATAGTCATTGTTTTCCATTGCTTTTTCAAAATCTTCGAATCTTTTGCTTATATTTTCAAATTGTAAATCTACTGAATTAGCTATTTCACCAAATTCGTTTCTTGATTCATGATATTTTTGATAAAGCTCTCTATATCTTGTTTTTAATTTTGTAATTATTCCTCTATTTTTTTCTTCGCTTGTTGTTATTTCTTTTATCTCGTTTAATAGAAACTGAGAATTTGTTCTTACTTTGTATATTTCCATTTCTAGTTTTGCTATTTTTAACATCGTATTTTTATAGTCCGATTGTTTCATTGAGTACTCTGCTTCTAATAATAAATCACTTATTTTTGGTATCTGATTTTCTTTTATATCTTCTAATCTTGTTTTCCATCCACTATACATTACTTCTAGTTTGTCATTTTTTAAATATGATTCAATTTTAGAAAGTTCTGGTGTAATTGGAGTTGAATCTATTTGATTTTTTTGTATTTCTAATTGTTCAAGTTCTTTTTTTATTTTTTTATTATTAAAGCTTTGCATTATATTTAATACTATTATAATGCTTACGGCTGCTAATACATACATACTGATTAAAAACAATGTCACATTCATGTAAACACCTCTTTATTCTATACTATTAACATTTTATCATACTTTTATGAATTTTTAAAATATTTTTGTATATTTTTGTTGATTATTGTCTTTTTTATTAATTATATATTGACTATTCTTTGTTTTTTTTATATAATTATTCACAGTGATTAGGCAGCGCTAATAAGGAATTGCAATGTGTTTATTACCTATAGGGGTAATATTTACCTAGCTGCAAGGCGGATATATTTTAAATAATACACCCTGTAATTTTGTTATTGGCCACTATTCATTTAAGGAAAGGTGGAGAATTTATGTCAAGATATACTGGTCCAAGTAATAGAAAATCTCGTCGTTTAGGTTTTTCTACTCTTGAAAACGGTAAAGATTTAAAGAGACCTTTTGCTCCTGGTATGCATGGACAAAAGCGTGCTAAGAAATTATCTAACTATGGTGAACAATTACAAGAAAAACAAAAAGTTAGATTTATGTATGGTTTAAGTGAAAAACAATTTAGAAGTATCTTTAATGATGCTGGTAAGATGAAAGGTGTTCATGGTGAAGATTTCTTAAAATTACTAGAAAGTCGTTTAGATAACCTAGTTTATAGAATTGGATTTGCTACTACTCGTCGTGGTGCAAGACAATTAGTTAACCATGGTCATGTTACTGTAAATGGTAAAAAAGTTGATATTCCTTCTTACAGATGTAAGGTTGGAGACGTTATTTCACTTAAAGATACAGACAAAGAATTAGCAATCGTTAAATCTTCATTAGAAGCATTACACAATCGTGTTGAATTCGTTTCATACGATGAAGCTAAAATGGCTGGTACTTTCGTAAGATTACCAGAAAGAAGCGAATTAAATGCTGATATTAATGAATCATTAATCGTTGAATTCTATAACAGATAATATTTTATCTGTTTTTTTTATATAAAAAAGAACTTAGTATTTTTTACTAAGTTCTTTTACTATTCAAATTTTCCTAAGTAATATTTTTTCTTTCCA
>CAMVNW010000078.1 GCA_947168965.1 uncultured Caryophanales bacterium | reverse complement strand
TGTAGAAGGACATTGTAATATAATAGTATGTGGAGAAACAGGTTCAGGAAAAACAGAATTTGTTAAATATCTAGGAGCACATATAAAAGAAAATGAAAAAATAATAACAATAGAAGATACACTTGAACTTCACTTAGATAGAATATTCCCACATAGAGATATAGTTGCCATGAAGACAAATAATATAGCGTCATATTCAGATGTATTAGTTGCCTGCATGAGACAAAACCCTAAGTGGATATTACTATCCGAAGTCAGAAGCGCTGAAGCTGTAATGGCAGTAAGAAACTCAATATCATCAGGACACTATATCCTATCAACAATCCATGCAGACAAAGCAGAATCAATACCAAACCGTATGTACAGTTTGCTAGAAACAAACCAAGAAATTGACCAATTCTTAAAATCAATTTATAGGTACGTACAAATAGGTGTATACATCAGAGGATATCAATCAAAAGAAACAAAACACTTTGTAAGAGAAATTGCAGGAGTTACAGAATTCTATGTAGATGAAAATAACAATGCAATTTACAATAATATTTATAAAAAAGGAATAGATGGAAAAGTAGCAAAGAAAAATCCATCAAAATATTTATTAGACTACTTATCAGCACAAGGAGTAATATTACCAGAAGATTGTATTGTTCCTGCAAGTGCGGAAATAAAAGAACAAACAGACGAATTTATCTTTGAAGAATAAGGAGGTACTATGGAAAAAATCATGTTTATAGCAATAGCCTTTATAATAGTCTATGTAGTATTATATAGAAAAAATAAAGGAGAAAAATTTTCATCATATGTAACAGAACAAGTCGGAGCATTATATGACAAATATGCACCTTATTCTTTTAAAGAAGTTAGATCTAAAGTAAAAGAATTAGGACAAGAATACACAACAAAACAATATGCATTACAAGTTGCAGTATTTGGAATAGGATTCTCAGTACTTGGATACCTATACTTTTATAACATCATAACAGCATTAATATATGGAGTAATAGCAATATGCTTCGTTCCATACTTTGCATACCTTAGATGTAAAAGACTATATAGTGAATTTATCTTTGAACAAATACAAGTATATACAACAAACGTTATAATGGAATTTGCAACAACACAAGCGTTCGTAAAATCACTAGAAGGAGTATATGCATCAGGAGTACTAGAAGACCCAGTAAAATCAGACGTAAAAACAATGATAGATATGTCATATGCAAATGGAACAATAGATGCATCACTAGAATACATGAATAGTAAATATGACTACTTCATAGTAAGAAACATGCATCAAATATTCCTACAAATAACTAACGAAGGATCAAGAGATGCTGGAGAATCACTAGAAAACATGTCACAAGATATAGATATGCTTGTTGAATCAGTATATCGAGATAGAATAGATAGAGCAGCATTCTATAAGAAATTCCTTCAATTTGGTATAGTTCTATATTTAATGGTAATGTTAGTACAATTTATATTAGGAGTACCAACATACATACAAAACCTAAAAGAATGGTATATGGTCGTATTGTTACACGGTGTAGTAGCAATAAATACTTACTTCATAATAAGTGGAACAAAATTCTATAATGAGAATGTAGGTGCTGAATAATGGATATGACAGTATGGATGTTTATTGCAATAGCAGCAATAATATTTGCAATATTAATAATAAATAAAAAATTAGACCATAGAAGATTTGTACAAGAATTAATGCCATATTTTAGTTTCTTAAAAGAAAAAGATTATGATTTCCTATTGAAACTTAAATATGGAGACGATATAGATAGTACAAAAATGTATAATAAGAGAGTTAAAAATGCAGGTATAGCACTATTAATAGCGTTTGGAGTAATATTTATAGCAAACTTTGGATATATTTATTTACTACTTTCAATAATAGTTGGATTTATAGCTTTTAAATTAGAATATATTAATTTAAACAGTTATAGAAAAGCTCACATGCATAAAATAGACCTATTATTACCATATTACTTAAAAAGTTTGGAAATTTTAGCACAACACTATACAATTCCAGTAGCATTAAGAAAATCAATAGATGCAGCACCAGATGTATTTAAAAAAGGACTAGAACACTTATGCGATAGAATTGAAGATGGTGATTCAAGTGTAGATCCATATATGGAATTTGCACGTGAATATCCAGTTAGAGATTCAATGAGAATGATGCGTTTATTGTATCGTCTAGGAATTGGATCACAAGAAAATAAACAAGAACAATTATTAATGTTCTCAAGAACAATATCATCACTACAAAATAAAGCTCGTGAACAAAAATATAAAGAACGTCTTGAAAATATGGAAAAACGTACACTTATAATGCTTGTATGTACAGGTGGAGCAGTTATGGGTATAATGATGATAGCAATGATGGGTATGATGACAGCATACTAAAAGAGATAGAATTAATTTTCTATCTCTTTTATTTCTTCTATTGTTAAATCTGTAATCTTAGATATTTTTTCTATACTGATATTTTCATTAATAAGATTTTTAGCAAATATCAGTTTTTCTTGCTTAAATTTTTCTTGTTGTTCTCTTATTTGATTTTCTTTTTC
>CAMVNW010000077.1 GCA_947168965.1 uncultured Caryophanales bacterium | reverse complement strand
ATATAAAAGGAGATAGATTATGAAGGGTAAGTTAATTGTTATTGAAGGTACTGATTGTTCTGGTAAGGAAACTCAATCTAATTTATTGATTGAGAAGTTAAAGAATGATAATGTTAGAATTGAGAAGTTTAGTTTTCCTAATTATAATAGTCCTACTGGTAAGATTATAGGTGGTCCTTATCTAGGTAAGAGTTATATTTGCGATGGTTGGTTTCCAGAGGGTGCTCCTAATGTAGATCCTAAGGTTTCTGCTTTGTATTATGCTGCTGATAGACTTTATAATATTGATAAGATTAAGTTTTTACTTGATAATGGCGTTAATGTTATATTGGATAGATATGTTTATTCTAATATGGCTCATCAAGGTGGTAAATTAGATAATGTGAATGATAGAAATTCTATGTATGATTGGTTAGATAATTTGGAGTTTAACTTACTTGAATTACCTAAACCTGATATAAGTGTATTTTTACATATGCCTTTTGAACTTTCTTTGACTCTTAAGAAAAATAGAGAAGAGGATTTGGATCAAAATGAGAAGGATAAGAATCATTTGATTAATGCTGAAAATGCTTATATTGAGTTGGCTAATAAATATGATTTTTATACTATTGAATGTAATGATGGCGATAGGATTAAAACCATTGAAGAGATAAATGAAGATTTATATAATTATGTTTCTAATAAAATAAAGATGGATTAGTTTCCATCTTTTTTCATATTATTTATTGGTGATAATATGTTTATTGCTCATCGTGGGAATAATGGTATGGGTTTTCGTGAAAATAGTGTTTCTGCTTTTATGAATTGTTTTAATACTAGTTATATTGATGGTGTTGAAATGGATGTTAGATTGACAAGAGACGGTGTTGTTGTTGTTAGTCATGGTGATTTATTTGATGGTAAGGTTATTGGCAAGACTAAGTATTCTAAATTAGGTATTGATAGTTTAGATTATGTTTTATCTTGTTTAAGTAATAAGAAAAAAATTATTATTGATGTTAAGGGTAATGATTTAGGTATTGTTGATAAATTATATTCTGTTTTGGTTAGGTATGATTATCAGTTTTATATTTGTAGTTTTAATTATGATATTGTCTCTTTATTCAAAGAAAAGTATTCTACTTATAAGGTTGGATTAATTATTGGTTATATGTTAAATACTGATAGAATTAATAATAGTTTTGATTTTAATTTAATACATTATAATTTAGTAAAAAGAATTGGTAATAAGGAATCTTTTGTTTGGACTGTTAATGATAAGTTTGTTTATGATATTGTTAAAAAATATAGTTCTTTTATTATTACTGATAAGGCTTATTTGCTTCATGAGTAATTGCGTTTTCTATTATTATTTTTGCACTTTTATCTATGTTTTTAATTAGTTTTATAATGTCTTGATTTTGTTTTCTTTTTACGATTATTAGTAATATGTTTTTTTGTTCATGTATATTTTTCCCATTTAGTATTATTACTTCGTGTTTTTGCTTTTTTAATGCATAGGTTATTTTTTTTGTTAGGTTTTTATTAATTATTGTTGTTATGATATTTGTACCTAGAGCTATTTTTTCTTCTATTATTGAACCTATGTATGAGCCTATTAGTGCGCCTAGTGTGAATGAAATTATTTTTAGTGGATCTTTTTGAATATTTATTACTACTAAACTTGTTGATATAACCCATACTATTGATACTACTCCTTGTAGTATTGCACCTAATATTTTTTTACCATTTGATACTACTATTATTCTTAGTGTTGATAGTGTGTTTTCTATTACTTTGAATGCGAATATTAAAAAATAAATAAGTATGTTCATAATTATTACCTCTATTTTATTATGTGTATTGTTAATTATTTAATTCTTGTTTTTATTTTTATTTCGTGTTATAGTTTTTATAGGGTGATTATAGTGAAGAAGTTTTTTTTAATGGGGTTAATTTTCTTTTTATGTGGGTGTGGTGTTGTTGATGAAGAGATTGACAATATTTCGTCTACAAAATATGGTTTAGCAAAGAATAATGTTAGTGGTTATGCGAATGCGGTTATGGTTGCTTATACCGAATATCAATATCAGAGCGCAGTTGGAAATTATGAGGTAATGGATGGTAGTACTGTTGTTAATATTGATGGTGTAGATGTTAACTTGAATGTTAAGTATTATGGTGAAAATGTTAATTGTTCAAGTGTTAGTATTGTTTCTGGTAAGGTTAAGTTAGATGGATGTTCTATATATGGTTATGATTTTAAGTATGATGGAGAAGCTATTCAAAAATAGTTTTTTCTTGCTTAAATTCTATAATTATAGTATAATCTTAGAAGAATTTTAGTTAAGGAGACATTTTATGATAGAAAGATTACAAAATATTGAAAACCGTTATAATGAATTAAATGATGAATTAATGAAACCTGAGATTATTTCTGATATAAAAAAGACATTGGCGTTAACTCGTGAACAAGCAAGTTTACGTGAGGCGTATGATATATTTCAAGTTTATAAAAAATTACTTGAAGACATTGAGGCTGCCAATGAAATGGTTAAGGATCCTGAGTTAGGTGAATTTGCTCGTGAAGAGTTAGAAAATTATAATTTAGAGAAAAAAGAGTTAGAA
>CAMVNW010000076.1 GCA_947168965.1 uncultured Caryophanales bacterium | reverse complement strand
ACATATTATATTTTGAAGGAGGCTTTTATGAATGATTATAAAATTGTTATAGATCCAGGCCATGGTGGTGTTGATTCAGGTGCAAGTGGTAATGGTATTATAGAAAAAGATTTGACGCTTAATATTTCTAAATATATGTACGATCGTTTTAAGGAATTAGGTATTCCTGTTTCTATTACTAGATTAGATGATAGTACTTTAAGTCCTAGTGACAGGGTTAATAAAATATTAAGTTTTTATGGAAGTGACCCTAATGTTATTGTGATTTCTAATCATATTAATGCAGGAGGTGGGGATGGAGCTGAAGTTATTTATGCTTTAAGGAATAGTAGTAGATTTGCTAATTTAATTGGTTCTGAATTGCAAAAAGAGGGTCAAAATTTAAGAAGGGTATATCAAAGAAGATTACCTTCTGATATGAGTCGTGATTATTATTTTATACATAGAAATACTGGTAATACTGAACCTGTTATTGTTGAATATGGTTTTTTAGATAGTTCTAAAGATGATGTTAATCAGTTGAAAAATAATTATAGAAATTTGGCTGAAGGGGTTGTTAGAGCGGTTTTGGAGTATACTGGTTATGAAGAAATTCCTAATACAGAATCTGATTTGTATGTTGTTAGGCGTGGGGATTCTTTATGGAGTATTGCTAAAAAGTATGGTATAAGTGTTGATGAGTTAAAAAGATTAAATAGCTTGAGTAGTAATTTGCTTAGTGTTGGTCAAACTCTTAAAGTAAGTGGTGTTCCTCTTACTAATAATGAAGTATATATTGTTAAAAGTGGAGATACTTTATATAGTATTGCTTCTAGGTTCGGTGTTAATGTAGATGATTTAAGAAGATATAATAATTTAAGTGGTAATGTATTAAGTATTGGTCAACAATTATATATACCTACTGGACAGATGGTTGATGATATTGTTGGGACTGATTATGAAACGTATATTGTTAAGACCGGAGATAATTTATCTAATATTGCGTCAAGATATGGTATAAGTGTTAATGATTTAAGAAGTATTAATAATTTAACTAGTGACACATTATTTATTGGACAACAGTTGTTAGTACCTATTGGTAGTGATGTTATCGATACTAATATAACTAATTATGTTGATTATAGAATTGTTTCTGGAGACACTTTATATAGTATTGCTAATAGATATGGTGTAAGTGTTGATGAATTAAAGAGTTTAAATAATTTATCTAATAATAGTTTAAGTATTGGTCAGGTTATTAAGGTACCTGTAATGGACACTACAGTTTATACAGTTAAAAGAGGAGATACTTTATATAGTATAGCTCGTGAGTATAATGTAACTCCTAATGATATAATGTCTTATAATAATTTGACAAGTAATTTATTGAGTATAGGTCAAATATTAAGAATACCTAATTAATTTGGGTATTTTTTGTATAAAAGTAATTATATGTCATATTATAATAATATACCGATAACGGTATATTATTATTGACAAATACTACCGATAACGGTATAATTCTTTATAGAGGTGATAATTATGGAATTTATGACTACTAAAGAGGCTGTTATTAAGTGGAATATTAGTGAGAGAAGAATTAGACAATTACTACAAGATGGAAGAATTGAAGGTGCTGTTAAGGTAGGTAATAATTGGAATATTCCTATTAATGCTAGTAAGCCAGCTGATAAGAGAAGTATTAAGTTAGATGATACTGAGTTTATATTTAATTTGGGTGAAAATTATTTTGATCAAGTTGATGAATTAAATAAAAAATTAAATTCTAAGAGACCTATATCAAAGGAAACTTTAAAATCCTTAAAAGAATCAATTAATCTTGAATGGACTTATAATAGTAATGGTATTGAAGGAAATACTTTAACTTTACGTGAGACTCAAGTTGTTCTTGAAGGTATTACTGTTGGTGGTAAATCTATTAAGGAACATTTAGAAGTAATAAATCATGAAAAAGCAATATTGTTTTTAGACGATCTTGTTAAGGATAAAGAAATAATTAATGAGTGGAATATTAAGAATATTCATGGATTAGTTTTAAAATATATTGATGATGAGAATGCTGGTAGATATAGAACTGAGAATGTAACTATAAAAGGTGCTGTTCATGTACCTCCTGATTATTTAATTGTTCCTGAATTAATGGAAAGATTAGTATTAAATTATAAGGATTGGGATAAATATCATCCAATTATAAGAGCTGCTTTATTGCATGGTGAATTAGTTAAAATACATCCTTTTATTGATGGTAATGGTAGAACTTCTAGGTTAGTTATGAATTTATCTTTAATGAATAGTGGATATTTACCTGTAATTATTAAGAAGGAAAAAAGGTTAGAGTATTATAATGCATTGGATAAAGCACATACTACTGGTGATTATACTGATTTTGTTAAATTAGTTAATGAATTAGAGATTGAAATGTTAAATAAGTATTTAGAATTGTTGTAGTTTAAGATAATGTTTATATATTAAGAATACCTAATTAATTTGGGTATTTTTATTTTTATTATTGTAAATAATTATTTGTTGTGTTATAATTTAATTGCTTTTGATTTAGGGGCGTAGTTAAATGGTATAATAATGGTCTCCAAAACCACTGTTGGGAGTTCGATTCTCTCCGCCCCTGCCATT
>CAMVNW010000075.1 GCA_947168965.1 uncultured Caryophanales bacterium | reverse complement strand
TCTTTCTAACTCCAAAAGGAATAGATGTATTTAATCCATCCATTTGTTGCCATTTTAAAATAGCTAACTGACATAAATGTTTTCTACCAGTTGCTAGTAAGCTTTCTGTATCCTCATCTAATTCCTTTTTAGAATCTGCTATTAAAGTCATAGTAAGAACTGATACAAACATTCTTTGATCTCTTGTAGTTAGATCATCTAAGAACTCTTTAGATTCTTGTCTTTGTTGTTCCATATCATATGGTATTACAGCACTGAAGTTATTATTGTTATTTTGTCTTCTTTGCCAATTAGTTATATTTGTTTCAACTCCAAGTCTTCTATTTTCAACTTCTCTAATAGCTTCATCCATTGGTATTGGAATAACATCAATAGATAATACTAAATTTCTATTTAAATCAGTTAATTCTGCTACCATATCATCTTTGATATATGAAGCATAATCCTTTAGAAAGAAAACTCTTCCAAATTTATTACCCATAGTGAAATAGTCTTTTTCAAAACTAAACGTATCAGGGCAAATATAATCTTTGAAAGAATGTCCTTTTCTCATATTATCTAACATATCCCAAGTGAATATATTTTCTTCTCCAATTCTATAGAAATCGTGAGCAAGTCTTAATCTATCTTCACCATTTAATTCAATACATCTAGAACCTAATTGATTAAAGTGATTGTTTAAATCTGCATTAATTCTAGCAAAATAGTTTCTAGCTTCTTCAATATTCTTCTTACTTACTGAAATAGTTAAGAATTTTTCTTGAATAATAGAATTAGCTCCTAATGCTTTTTTTAGTAACATAGCATTATATTCTTTTCTATATTCATCTAAACTATCATTAGCAAGTGGAATCATAATATTCCTTTCAAAATCTACTCTATTAAGTCTTCTATTTAATACAGTTATTTTTGAAGTTGCTCCAGGATCTAAACTATTTAATAATTCAGAATATTGCAAAAACATAGCTTCTTTATCAGGTCTTGAAGCTACTGCATAATTAATATCAGTAAATCTAAAGCACTTAGAATACTTATTTTTACTTACTTGAAATATTCCATCTTTATAAATTGTTTGAACTGGAATACAGTCTTGCACACTCTTAGGTGGAGTGAATTTTTCTTTATCCTGTTTGAACAGGTTTCTTATTGTCTTCATCTTTCTTATCATCCCCTATTTTATCTTTTAAAAGTTCGTAGTAATAATTTGTTGGTTTGAATGTTAATTCCTTTGATGTTAAGAATTCACTTCTTATATAAGCCAAAACGAACTCTTCTGCATTCATTCCATTGTATTTTACGAATCCTATTGCTGCAAAAGGTGCAGCTCCTAAGATACATAGCCATGAAAGTGTTTCTATTCCAAAATATGGTTTAAAGACAAAATATAATAATATTGCTACTAAACATGCAGCAATTGAAAATATAAACTGTCTTAAAGATAATCCAAAATATACACTTTCAGTATAATCTCGTATCTCTTTATTAATCTTTACTTCCACTAGTACCCCTCCTTATAGATAAAGAGCCTAACAATTTGCAGGCTCTTTAATAAAACTTAGTACATCAACAATAATCTTTTGTCCCCATTTTGACTCAATGTGGCCATTTATACCAATTGCTTGGTTAATCTTTAATTGATTATATATTTGTCCGTCATCATAAACATAGATATAAGCAATATTAGAATTTAAATCATAATTATCATCATTAGGTAATGCTAATTTAACTCTAATTGCTTTTTTATTATTACATCTGATATTCTTTTGACGATTCATAATTCTACCAAACAGCATTACTTCATTATGTAATTGTACTTGTTTAGACATAGTATCACTCCTTTCTTGATTAGGAATAATAAACTAAGTCAAAATTAATTGCAAATGACCATTTTTTATTTTTCAAACTTATTTTTAAGTGAAAAAATAATTTTCTTCTAGGCGAATTTTTAATTTTCAACTAGTAATAGTTGTAAAAAAGACTTAAAAATACAAATTTCACTTTTTTTAATATTTTTTATCTTTCACGTTCTTTATTTTGAAATAAATGCATAATGTCAGGTGTATCTAAATTAGTCTTTTTATCAATGTAGTCTTTATTTATATGATTGTTCTTACAATATTTAATATAATTTTTAACTCCATTTTTAAATTCAATATCATCAGGATATAATTCATGAATAGAATTCCATAATGAATAATGTAGATCATCACTCATATAACCAATCTTATATCCATCTTCTAAAAGATTATAAACGTAATAATCAAAGTTATAATCCCATTCAGGAACATAGTTATTTTTCATCAATCCATCTTTATAATGAAGTTCTATTGCAGTATCTACACCATCACTACACATAACCCATAATTCATCATTACTTGGATTTATTAGTATATAATCAATTTGTTTATTTTGATGTTCTATATTATCTCTTAAATACTCTGAAGCATCATTATATATTTCTTGCACTTTATCTTTCATAATCATTACTCCTAAAATTACTCATTCTAATAGCAGTTATTTTATTTTCAGTTTCAATAATACTATTTTTATCGAATCTCATTTTATATCTTAGAATCTGATCATCATTTAGTGATTTAAAATCACCATTTTCATAATCATCTCCTAGAATTAAAAAAGGACCGGCAATTATGTCGTGTCC
>CAMVNW010000074.1 GCA_947168965.1 uncultured Caryophanales bacterium | reverse complement strand
CACATTATGAAGTTCAGTATACTGAAAACTGGGGTAGAATTTGGTATAAGTATGATGATGATAATTTTTCTTCTGGTACTATTTTTGAAGTTGAGGAATTGGAAGATAATTATGATTTGGTTACTAATGAATTTAATTCTAGTAATCAGGGTGCTACTACTGCTTTATCAAATGTTAGACGTCATGACGGTACATTAAGTTTAACAAAGGAAGTTGTTGGAGATATTCCTGAAGATTTAGAATTTAAGTTTAAAATTAAGTTAAGCGAAAAAGATTATGAGAGTGAGTATCCAACACATGTATTTAGATATACTATTGGTGATCAAGATGGTGTAATTTCTTTTCAAGATGATAATACTGCTGAGATTACACTTAAAAGAGGAGAAACAATTACTATCTCAGGTTTACCAAATGGTATAAATTATGAGGTTACTGAAGAGGATACAGAGTATACTGTTAGAAGTGAAAATGCTAGTGGTGTTATAGAAAATGATACACATGTTTTATTCACTAATGAGAATCTTCCAGAAGAACCTGAAGTTGTTCAAGAGGATAATCCTATGACTTTAGATGATATCGTTAAATATATTATATTTGGAAGTTTATCAATTGTTGGTATTGTTTTCTTACTTTTCAAATATAGAAAAAAGATTTTTACAAAATAATTTAAGATAGTATCATTTATTTGATACTATTTTTTTTTATGATATAATTGATATGGTAGGTGGTTATTTATGAATGATAAATATGATAAGTTTAATAATTATGTTGAGGATGATGTTAGTTTTTTAATTGATGATGAGAAAGTAATATTGGAATTAATACCTAAAAAAATTGCTTTTATTTTTAATAAAATCTTTTTTATGTTACCTTTTATTTTATTGTGGATTTTTTTCGATTTGTTTTTTATGATAAGTGTTTTGAAAATTAATTTTTCATTTTCTTTTGTTTTTTTAATTATTATTCAATTAGTTCCTATATATTTTTATGTTTTTAAGGTTTTAAGTTCTAGCAATAAGTGGGCTAATACTAAGTATTATGTTACTGATAAGCGTATTGTTATTAAAAATGGGTTTAAAGGTAATACTTATAGAGCTTTCTTTTATAAAGATATCGCAAATGTAAATGTAAGGGTAGGTTTTATTAATAGATTGTTAGGCCTTGGTGATATATATTTTGATGTTATTGGTAGTATATCAGATGGTAATGATGATACTGTTTTATTAGATATTCAAGATTATAATGATATTTTTAATAAAATTAATAGTATTATTTCTAATAATGAATCAGAAGATAGATAATTCTTTTATAAATTTTAATTATTGTATTTTTTCTTTTTTTGTTTAGTGTTATAATTGTTATAGTGTTTTAGCACTATGGGAGGTATTTATGAATGAGAAGAAAAAAATATCAATTTTAATTGGTATTGTTGTTGCTACTTTTTTAGCTATTTTAATTGGTAGTTTGTATGAAGCTCATAAGAGTAAAAATTATTTAAGTGAGTTTTATGAAGCATTTAATGGTAGTGAGAATAAGTTAGTTATGATTGGAAGAGATGATTGTAGTTGGTGTCAATTATTTAAACCTAGTTTGGATTTTATGCATGACAATTATGGTTTAGAGTATTTATATGTTAATACTAATGAATTGACTTCAAGTAATTTTAGCAAGTTGCTTAAAGATATTAATGTTAAAGAAAGTGAATTTGGTACACCATTAACTATTGTTGTTAAGAATGGTGAAGTAGTTGATTCTTTAAATGGTTATACTGATGAAGTTGATTTATTAGAATTCTTAAAAAAATATAATTTTATTCCATCTGATTCTAAGTTAAAGTTAAATTATATTGATTATAGTGAATATAAGAAAATTGTTAAGTCTGAAGATGCTAGTATTTTAGTTATTGGTCAAACTTCATGTGGATACTGTATTAAAGCTAAACCAATTTTAAATCAAATTGCTATTGATAAGAACATTAAAATTAATTATTTAAATATTACTAATTTGAGTGATGAAGAAAGAGAAAAATTTGTTAATAAACTTGATTATTTTAAAGATAATTCTAAGTGGGGTACTCCATTAACTCTTATTGTTAAGAATGGTGAAGTTATTGATTCAGCTAATGGACTACTTGATTATGATGGATATGTTGATTTATTCGAAAAGAATGGATTTATTAAGTAGGTTTTAATATGATGAATGAGGCTATAAAATTTATATATCGTCAAGCTAAAAAATTTAGAAGAAGACATCCTTTGACTATTGCTTTTAGATTGAAGGCTCATAGTAAAATTTTAGCTAAACATTTGAATAATGGAGAAAAAATAAGATATGTTTTTGCTGCTCAGAAAGGCCCAAGTTCTTATGATATTGTTTCTACATATGTAGTTGCAGTAACTGATAAGAGAATAATGATTGCGCGTAAAAGAATATTATTTGGTTATTTCTTTTTAGCCATCACACCTGATCTTTTTAATGATATTAAGGTTAGAATGGGACTTCTTTGGGCAAAGATTGAAATAGATACTGTTAAAGAATATATTATTTTATCTAATATTCAATCTAGTGCTGCTTCTGAGATTGAGACTGCTATTACTCAATATGTTATGAAGAAGAAGTGCAAAAATAAAAAAGAAAAAGAAACAATATAAAAAAGTGTTATGAAGTGATTTATTCTTCAATTAACACTTTTTTTTATTT
>CAMVNW010000073.1 GCA_947168965.1 uncultured Caryophanales bacterium | reverse complement strand
TTTTAAATGGCATCATTCTAAGCCTTAGTACTATCATTGTCCATTGTGGAAGTCTTTGTAAGTCACTAACTGTTACTAGTGGCATTGATGATGTTTTTTCTTTTTCTTTTGATTTTACTTCTCCACACATTTTACTTATTTCTTCTAGGGCTGCTAATTCACTACTTATTAGGTAAATTATGTTACCACAGTTACCTTTTATTGTATCTCCATTTTCTTTTCCATATACTTGTGATAATTGTGCGAAGTTTTGTATTATAAAATTAAATCTTATATTTCTACTACGAGCTGCTGTTACCATTGTTGTTACGTCTTTTAATGGTGGCATATTTGCAAACTCATCTAGTATAAAGTTTGTTCTAAATGGAAGTTTTCCACCTGATTCTTGTGCAACATCTATTAATGTTTCATAACATTGTTTTATAAATATTGTTACTAATGAGTGATATGTTTTCTTTTCGTCTTGGATTACTAGGAACACTGCTGTTTTTTTTCTTCCTATTTCTTTCATGTCAAAGTCGCTTTTTGATAACATTTCACTTAGGTTTTCACGCGATGTGAATAGTTTAATTTTTTGTTTAAATACTGATAATATACTTCCTTTTGTATCGCTTGGTGCCATTAATGTACTTGATGCATTTACATATGCAGGAGATGCTGGATCTTTTGTATTAAAGTATTCTTTTACATATGTACTTCCTGCAAATTTTTCTTCTCCTACTGTTGTCATTAAGTTTATTGAGTTTAGGTTTATTTGTTCTTCTGTCGCATCTTCAAATAATGCTAGTGCTAGTCCACAGAAGTAGTCTGCGCTTGTTTTTTCCCAAAATGGATCTGCATTTTGAGATTTTTCGTCATACAGTATATTCATTGCTAGGTCATCTAGTAATTCGTTTGCTTTATCTTGATTTCCTTCTTTATATAGTGAATAAGGAAGTCCTAGTGGATTCCATGAGTTTCCTTTTTGTGGATCACGGAAGTTTAATACTACAATGTTATAGCCTTTTTCTTTTAATTCAACGGCATTATTTTCGTATATTTCTCCCTTTGGATCTGTTATTATCATTGATTCGCCTTTTTTAGCTAGATTTTTTACCATTGGTTGAACCATCATTTCTGTTTTACCAGATCCTGTTGAACCTATTATTAAGTTATGATATTCCCCATTATCTACCCACATTTCTTTTCCATTATTTATTAAGGGTATTCCTGCATATTGGGTTGTATTATCTGTTGGATGAATCATCTTTAATTCTTTTTTCATCTCTTTTTGTGTTAACCATCTTGAATAGTTTTTTTCTTTTTTTGGTCCTGTTGATACTCCAATTCCTTTTTCCATTTCATAAAAATGTGATGATACACTAGTTATTATTACTATTAGTATTATTATGAATAATGCTAATGTCGCAACTACATATCTTGATTCAAATGCTGGTAATGGATTTAATCCGTGTAATGTACCATTTTGTGCGAATGATGTTAAATTTAATATTATTAAACAAACTAAGTATAATAGAAAAAGACTAAATACAAGAAATATTGCGATATCTTTTGGTTCTGCTCTAAATTTTAGTTTCATGTTTGCCTCCATTAATTTTTAAGTTTTATATACTATTTATATTATACACTTTGTAAAATTTATATTCAAGATATATTCATTTATAAAATGAAAATAACGCATTTGCGTTATTATTTTATACTTATTTTTGATATTGTCTTACTTGTTCTGTTGGTATTTTTAATATTTTAGATATTTTATCTATTGGAATGTTTTCTTTTAACATTTCAATTATTGTTTTTTCTTTTTGAATTTGTTGGCCTCTCTTTTCACCACGTTTTTCTCCACGTTTTTCTCCATATTTTTCACCAATTTTTCTTCCTTGTTGAATTAATGAATTTTTAATGAACAATTCATCTTCTTCCTCAGAAATAAACCTTCTGTATTTTGGATTACTATTAACTTTTTTTAATTCTTCCATATATTTCACTATCCTTTCATCTTTTGTAATCTCAATTAATTCTTTTAATTCATCATATTTTAGATTTAACATAATAAAATATTTATATTTTTTTATCATGTTTATATTAACTTGTTGCTTATTTCTATTATACCAATAGTCCATGATATAGTCCATATTTACTTCATATATTTTAAAATTTTTAACATATTTATTATTATTCTCATCACTTATTGTATAAACTCTAATTGGTTCGTTATATTTTAATCCATATGAATAATTAATTTGTATAATACTTTTTTTCTCATCATATACTCCTCTTATTTTGGTATCGTTAGAATAAACATCACAATTATAACTTGTATTTCTAGGTTTTACATAATCTAAATTTTTAGCATTTACTTCAATATTTATAGAATAAACTTCATTTTCTATCAATGTATCTAATATTTTTTTCTTTACATAAATATTATTTGAATTTCTTTCAACATTTAAATACTTAAATTTATTAATAGAAATACCTGTTACTTCTTTTATCTGTAGTAGTAATAATTCTTTATTTGATGGATTTAAATGAATACATTTAAAACATCTATCAAATTTAGATGTATATATTTTTATGATATCACCTCCGTTTTAGTATTGAATTACATTTACAATACCTTCTATAAATATCATACGAGGTTTATAAAAAAATTCCTTAAAAAAACAGAGAAAATTTTTCTCTGTCTATATTTTATTTACTCTTTTCTACTTCTATCTTTTGATATTT
>CAMVNW010000072.1 GCA_947168965.1 uncultured Caryophanales bacterium | reverse complement strand
ATTTTTTATAAAAGAAAGAAGGAAAATATGATAACAATAAAAAGTGAAAGAGAAATAGAACTAATGAGACATGCAGGAATGCTTGTATCAAAAATGCACAAGTTTATCAAACCATACATAAAAGAAGGAATAACAACAAAAGAACTAGATAAACTTTGCGAAGACTTTATAAGAAAAAATGATGCAACACCAACAGAACTAGGATACGAAGGATATCCTGCATCAATATGTGCAAGCGTAAACGATACTGTAGTACACGGAATACCAGATAACTATAAACTAAAAAACGGAGACATAATAACAATAGACGTTGTAATAGGATATAAAGGATATCAAGGAGACGCAGCATGGACATACGCAGTAGGAAAAATAGACGAAAATAAAAAATACCTTATGGAACACACAGAAAAAGCACTATACGAAGGAATAAAAATGGTAAAACCAGGAAACAGAATAGGTGATATATCACACGCTGTAGAAACATACGCAAAAGATCATAACCTAGGAGTAGTAAGAGAACTATGTGGACATGGGATAGGACAAGAAATGCATGAAGATCCAGACGTACCAAACTATGGAGTACCTCATACAGGTGCAAAACTAAAACCAGGAATGGTAATATGTATAGAACCAATGCTAACATTCGGAGAAAGATACATATATATAATGGATGATGATTGGACAATAAAAACAGAAGATGGAAGCGATGCAGCACACTATGAACACACAGTATTAGTAACAGACACAGGATATGAAATATTAACTCCAAGATTAGAAGACTAACTCGAATTATCGAGTTTTTTTAATAACTCATTGAAAAAATAAAAAAAATATGATAAAATTAAATCGTATACGACTAAAAGGAGAGAGAATATGAGTATATATGATTTAAAAATAAAGAATAGAGAAGAAAAAGAATTATCACTAGAAAACTATAAAGGAAAAACATTAATAATAGTAAATACCGCAACAGGATGTGGATTTACACCACAATACGAAGGACTAGAAAAACTATACGAAGAATACCACAACCAAGGACTTGAAATACTAGACTTTCCATGTAATCAATTTGGACATCAAGCACCAGGAACAGACGATGAAATACATGAGTTTTGCACAGCAAAATATCAAACACAGTTTGATCAATTCTCAAAAATAGAAGTAAATGGAGAAAATGAACATCCATTATATACATACCTAAAAAAACAACAACCAACTGAAGAAATAGAAGGTATAAAAAACAAAATGGCAATGAAAGCAATAGAAAAGATAAGCACAACATATAAAAATAAAGAAGACATAAAATGGAACTTTACAAAATTCCTAGTAGACAAAAATGGAAACGTAGTAAAAAGATATGACCCAACATTTGATCCAAAAAACATAGAAAAGGATTTAAAAGAAATAATATAATGGAGCAATATGAATCACTAAAACTAAAAAATCAACTATGCTTCCCAATATACCTATGTTCAAAAGAAATAATAAGAAAATATACACCATACCTAAATAAACTAAACCTCACATATACACAATATATAGTAATGATGTATTTATGGGAAAATAAAGAAACAAATGTAAAAGAACTAGGAAAAACACTATTGCTAGACTCAAATACATTAACCCCTTTATTAAAAAAACTAGAACAAAAAGAATATATAAAAAGAACAAAATCAGAAAAAGATGAAAGAAACTTAGTAATTAAACTAACAAAAAGGGGAGAAAACCTAAAAGAACAAGCACTAGAAATACCAAAACAAATAGGAAAATGTATAAACCTAGAAAAAGACGAAACAATAATACTATATAAAACACTATATAAAATACTAAAAAACATAGAAGAAAGGTGATAACATGTACGATATAATAATAGTAGGAGCAGGTCCAGCAGGATTAACAGCAGCTATATACGCAAGACGAGCAAATAAAAAAGTATTAGTACTAGAAGCAAATACATATGGCGGACAAATAATAAATACAAAATCTATAGAAAACTACCCAGTAAATCCAGGAATAAGTGGATTTGACTTTGCTACAAAACTATATAATCAAGCAAAAGATTTAGGAACAGAAATTAAATTTGAAAAAGTAGTAGACATAAACGAAACAGAAGTAACAACAACAAAAGAAACATACAAAACAAAAACAATTATTCTAGCAACAGGAGCAGACAATAGAAAACTAAAACTAGAAAACGAAGAAAAACTAACAGGAAAAGGAATCTCATACTGCGCAACATGCGATGGAGCATTCTATAAAAATAAAGTAGTCGCAATCCAAGGCGGAGGAAATACAGCAGTAGAAGACGCAATATACTTGTCAGACATAGCTGAAACAGTATACCTAATACATAGAAGAGAAACCTTCAAAGCAGAAGAAATACTACTAGACCAATTAAAAGAAAAACAAAACGTAAAAATATTACTAAATACAACAGTAACAAAATTAAATGGAGAAAACAAACTAGAAAGTATAGAAATAACAAATAATAAAGAAACACAAACATTAAATATAGATGGTCTATTTATCGCAATAGGTCAAGTTCCAGAAACAGAAAACTTTAAAAAACTAATAAACATAAATGAACAAGGATATGTAGTCGCAAATGAAGACTGCAAAACAAATATTAAAAATATATTTGTAGCAGGAGATAATAGAACAAAGAATCTTAGACAATTAGTAACCGCAACAAGCGACGGAGCTGTTGCCGCAACAGAAGCTATAAAATATATAAATAAAAAAAACAAAGTATAAAACTTT
>CAMVNW010000071.1 GCA_947168965.1 uncultured Caryophanales bacterium | reverse complement strand
TTTTCTTTTACCTGACGTTCTGTTTGTTCTATACGTTGTCTTTTATTATCTAATTCAATTTCATGTGCTCTTCTAACAAACTCTTCATGCTTTTTTCTGCTATAAACCATGGCTAATTCAGTATCTTGTTGGTACTCTTCCATGTCATGTTGAATTTTATTTTTAACATTCTTATCCATATCAATTTCACCTAGACACTTTCTAAATTCATCTTCATTGTTTATCTTATGCAAGGCACCAATCTTAATTATATTTTGGTCACATGAAGTGAACTTTTCTATATCACCATTGTACCACAAGTTATAACACATATCAATATCAACATTGATTATTTTAAACATATTAGTTAAGATATCACCTTCATCATTTCTTAACATAAATTCATCGATAGGTCTATAACAATTATCATTTTTAAGTTCATTTGAAGGTTCATTAAAATTTATTTGAATAACTGGTTCTAAATATTCATAACTATCACCCTTATCCAATTGTCTTGAAAATGTGCTGGCAACATAACCTGTATTTCTATCAACAAGTATCTGATTATATCCATGTATATTTGCTTCTAGATTAATAAATTGATATCCACTTTTTAATTTAACATGGACTAGTACATCTTGTTCCTGATCTTTTTCTTTTTTGCTTTTTTTAATTTTTTGATTATTAAGAATCTCTACTCTGTCTTTTATTTCATCATATGGAATATTTAAAAAAATTCCAATTAGAGCAGCAGCCTTATTTGTGTAATTTGTATCCCCAAACATTTTTTTAAACAAAGGATCAAACCCCATAGTAATAAACTCTTTTTCTACATCGAACATAAAATCACCCTTTCACAAGGACATTAAAAGCGCTAACAATGTCATAATGAAAAATATCATATTGCTATAAAGTGGTCAAATGAATATTTTTTAAAAATAGAAAAAACAAATGAATAACTATTTAACATTGTAATAGCGAAAATACAGAATTAAAGTTAAAATAAAAACAGATAATAAATAAAATGTAAAATAAGAAAAACTTTTGAACATATTTATTTACTAAACATAAGTAATATGCTAAAATAAAATTAATAGAAAGGATAGATACTATGAACGTAATAATATCAAATAAAAATAGTGAAATATTAAACAAACTAGATATTGAAGTAATAAAAAGAATGGATGGAGAATATGAAATTGATGAAATAATAGAAACATTTCAAAATTTCTTCTTCAATAAAATGATAATAGACATAACAGCAATCAAGAATTATCAAGATATAAGCGTTATACAAAAACTATCTATGTCATTTGATATGAATAAAGTAATATTATTATTAGATCCTAGTTCAAATCAAGCAACACCAGAATATATATCAAAACTAATATCAACAGGAATCTATAATTTTACAACAAATCTAGAAGGAATAGTATATCTATTTAATAATCCAAATAGCTATAAAGATGTAGCCCAATACCATAGAATAGAAAGTATGATAGTAGAAGAACAAGAACCAGAAATAAAACCAGAAGTAAAACCAGTTCTTGTAGATATGGCAAATTCATTTAATGATGCACCACAAACTAATGATGAACCAGAAGAAAATGAAGAAATACCAGTAAGCAACGGTAAAAAAAGAATAATTGGAATAAAAAGTATAACACCTGGAGCAGGAGCAACAACACTAACATACTTAATGAAAAAACAATTAGAAAAAAAATACAGAGTATTGGCAGTAGAAGTAGAAAAAAGAGACTTTATTTACTATAATGATAAAACACTTTTATCTATAAGTAATGGAGTAATAGGAGATACATTAAATACAAATAACGATAAAGATGTAATACTAGTTGATTTAAATGCAAGCCCAAGTGCAGAAAACTTCTGTACAGAAGTACTAAACTTAGTAGAACCATCAATTATAAAAGTAAATAGATTGTTATCTATTAAACCAAAAATATTAACAGAATTACAAAACAAAAAAATAATTCTATGTCCTAGTAGTATATCAGATAAAGACGTAAAAGATTTTGAATATGAATCAAGATTAAAAGTATTCTATAATTTAAAACCAGTAGATGATCACTCAAAAAGTGATGAAATTACAAAACTATTGATAAAACTAGGATTTAATAAACTAAAATAATAAAATAATTGACAAAAAGTGAATTTTATTGTATTATATAATCAAATGAGGAGGAGTTTTATATGGATTTAATACAAATTTTAGACTTACCATTATCAAAAGCATGTGGATTTGATATGCCAGGTAAATTAGCATACGTTATAAGTTTAATTATAATGATTATACAATATGGTGTACCTTTATTATTAATTATATTTGGTATGTTAGACTTAGGAAAAGCAGTTATAGCATCTAAAGAAGATGAAATTAAAAAAGGTCAACAAATGTTTATAAAGAGATTAATCGCAGCAATTATAGTATTCTTTGTAATAGCTGTAGTAAAATTAGTTGTAGGATTAGCTGCAGATGAAGAAGACAAAACAGGAATTACAAATTGTATTGATGAAGTAGTACACTACTATTCAAGACATAACTAAAAATAAAAGTTAGCTCGCTAACTTTTTTTCTGTATTAATATATATTAGCAATTGAAAAATTGCTTTTTTTATGTTATTATAAGATAGAGAAAAAAGGACGTGTAAAATATGGTATTAGATGCAAATAGTATATGCGGAGCAATAGATAATAACCTAGCAGAATTAATACATACAATAATAACAATAATAAAAATAGGTATACCTTTATTATTAATTATATTTGG
>CAMVNW010000070.1 GCA_947168965.1 uncultured Caryophanales bacterium | reverse complement strand
AAAAGTGATATACTTATATAGACTACTTGAGGTGGTATTTTGAAAAGATTTTTTGTTAATTTAAAGAATAAATTTTTAAATTTTGATTATAAAACTTATTGTAGAAACAATGTTTTGTTTTTGACTTTTGTTGTTGCATCTGTTATTAATGGATTATTGATAAGGGTTTTTACAGTTAAGAATTTTTTAGATATTAGACCAATTATTTCTGATTGCGCAATGATTATTATTATTGGAGCTTTTGGTTATTTGATAAAGCCTAAGAGAAGATTTATATATTATTTAATTTGGTCAATTATTTTTTCTGCTATATGTATTATTAATTCTATGTACTATACGAATTATTTATCTTTTTCTTCTATTTCGTTATTAGCTACTTCTTTTTTAATTGTTGATGTTGGTGACGCAATTGTTGAGAATGTAATGGAATTAAAGGATTTTTGCTATTTATGGCAGATAATAGCTATTTTATTTGTACATATAAAACTTTTGAGAAGTAAGTATTATGATAAGCTTATTAGTTTTAAACATATTTTTAGAAATAATATTTTTGCAGGATTATTTTTGTTGATTATTTTTTCTTTTACTTTAAGTCCTTCTGATATAAGTAGGATTACTAAGCAATGGAATCGTGAGTATGTTGTTATGAGGTATGGAATATATACTTATCAGTTTAGTGATATTTTTGCTTCTTTGACTCCTGCTATTAATAGTATGTTTGGATATGATAAGAGTGCTAAAATATTTAGAGATTATTATAATAATAATAGTTATGTTGCTTCTAATAATGAATATTCTAATATTTTTAAGGGTAAGAATGTTTTGGTAATTCATGCTGAAAGTGTTCAACAATTTACTATGGATACGAGTATTAATGGAGTTTCGCTTACTCCTAATTTAAATAAGCTAGCTAGTGAAGGTATGTATTTTAATAATTTTTATGCTGAGGAAAGTGTTGGTACTAGTAGTGATTCTGAGTTTACTTTTTCTACTTCTTTATTACCTGCTACTAGTGGTACTGTTGCGATAAATTATTGGGATAGGGATTATCCAACTATTCAAAAAAAGTTTAAGGATATGGGATATTATATATTTAGTATGCATGGAAATAATTGTACTTTTTGGAATAGAAATTTGTTGCATCAATCTTTTGGTTATGATAAGTTTTATTGTTATACTGATTCTTTTGATATAGATGAAACTATTGGTCTTGGTTTATCTGATAAGTCTTTCTTTAAACAGTCTATTAAGTATTTAAAGGATATAGATAAAAACAATGCGAATTGGTATGGAACAATGATTATGCTTACTAATCATACACCATTTTCTTATATAGGTGATTATAGTGATTTAGATGTAACATATAAATATGAAACTGTTGATAGTGAATCTGGTAAGGTTATTAAGAAAAGTTATCCATATTTGGATGGTACTGTACTAGGAAATTATTTTAAGTCAGTTCATTATGCGGATCAAGCTATTGGTCAATTAATTAGTGATATGGATAAGGAAGGATTACTTGATAATACTGTTATTGTTATATATGGTGATCATGATGCTAAGATAAAAAAATCAGAATATGAGTATTATTATAATTTTGATAAGAAAACAGGTACTGTATTGGATAAAAATGATCCTAATTATCATGAAATAACTGATTATGAGTATGAAATTAATAGGAAGGTTCCATTTATTATTTGGTCTAAAGATAATGTAAATTACAAAAGTAGTAAGATTGGTGGAATGATTGATGTTTTACCAACTTTAGGAAATTTATTTGGTTTTTCAAGTAAATATGCATTAGGTCATGATTTATTAAGTGTTAAGGATAATTTAATTGTTTTTCCAGATGGTAATTGGATTACTGATAGGATGTATTATAATAGTCAAAAGGGTGAGGCATTACTTTTTGATTCTGAATATCCAATAAGTGTTGATTATATTGAAAAGAATAATGCGCTTGCGGATGAAAAGATTACAGTTTCTAATTCTATTATTGTTTACGATATGATTAGAAGTTTAGAAAAGCAAAGTAGTATTATGAAGAATGGAGGGTAATTATGTCTAAGAGAAAGGTTAAAAAGGGTAAAATATTATTACTTTTATTTATAATAGTTGCTTTAGTATGTTTAGGTTTATTTTTCATGAAGAAAAAGAAAAATGTTAAACCTGCTGCTATACAAGTAGAGGTTATAGATACAATTGATAATTTTGATTATCAATTAAATGATAATGAAACAGAGTATTACAATAGTTTGTTTAATTCTTTGAAGGATTTATTATCTCAAGATGATTATGATGAAGAGGAATATGCTTCTATTATTGGTAAATTATTTTTAACTGATTTTTATGATTTGGATAATAAAGTTATGAAAAGTGATGTAGGCGGTACTCAATTTGTTTATGCAGATTACAGAAATGATTTTGAAAAGGGCGCAATTGATACTGTTTATAAGTCTGTTGAGAGTAATGTTTATGGTGATAGAAAACAAGTTTTGCCTGTTGTAAAGAGTGTTGAGGTATCTGATATTTATTCTGATAGTTTTGAATATAATTATGATATTGATTATGATGCTTATTATATTACTTTTGATATTACTTATGAAAAGGATTTGGAGTATCCTAATAGTGTAACTTTAGTTTTAATTCACAATGATGATAAGTTGGAAATTGCTAAAATGGAGACAAATTAAAAAGAAGCTTTTGCTTCTTTTTTTATTGTGTTAATGTATTAGTTTCAGTTGTGTTTTCTGATATTAGATCAATTGGATCTGTTGGCTCATCGTTATCAATTGGTTCTTCTGGTGTTAGTGGTGTTGTTGGTGTTGTTGGTGT
>CAMVNW010000069.1 GCA_947168965.1 uncultured Caryophanales bacterium | reverse complement strand
AGTCTAAAGTGATCTGTTTCTTTATAGAATGTTTTAAGTGTTACTTCATTTTCATCAGTCATTGCGACTACTATTTCACCATTTCTAGCTGTGTTTCTTCTTTCTACTATTACTATGTCTCCATCTAATATTCCTGCATTAATCATTGATTCACCATCTACTTTTAGAGTGAATACATCTTTGTTTTTCGGTACTAGGTAACTTGGTAATTGAAAGTATTCATCAGGTCTTTCTATAGCTTCTATAGGGTTTCCTGCAGTAATTTTTCCTAGTAGTGGTACTTCAATAATGTTTTCATTTTTTTCTTCGTATTCATTTTGTACTAATAATTCTAAAGCTCTGTTTTTAGAGTTTTCTTTTTTTATGTATCCTTTTTGTTCAAGTTTAGATAAGTGTACATGGATTGTTGCAGGGGATGATATTCCGAGTGCGGATCCTATTTCTCTTGTAGTAGGTGGGTATCCATGTGAAACTATGAATTTTTTTATAAATTGTAAAATTTCATCTTGTTTTTTTGTAAGTTCTTTCATTTTATACCTCCTTTTTATGTTTACATTATAACATGTAAATATATGTTTGTCAAACATTTGTTTATAAAATGTATTGACACGAACAACTGTTTGTGATAAAATAGTTTCAGAAAGGGAGAGATTAGTATGTTAGATGTTTTAAAAAGCAAAGTTATGATTTTATTTGCTGTACTTGTTATAGGAGTGGTTTTTATTGATTGTTCTTTCAATAATAATTTAGAAGAGGTTCAGGAACCGACTAATCTTGTTATGAATTCCTAGGTATTTATTGAAATACTTTTTTTTTTATTATATAATTTTTATAGGTGGTAGCATGATATATTTATTCTATGGAGAAGAGGAATTTTTAATTGATTCTGAGATTAAAAAACTTATTAGTAAAAATAAAATTGATAATAATTCTATTAGTCGATATGATTTAGAGGTTGATAGTATTAAGAGTGTTATTGATGATGCATGTACTATTTCTTTATTTGATGAGAAGAAATTTATTATTGTTTATAATTTTGATAAGTTAGTTAAAGATGATGAGAAGTTATTAAATGAATTTATTAATAATGTAGGGGAAGTTATTATTGTTTTTGTTGCTACTAAGTTGGATGATAGAAAGAAGATTGTTAAGGAGATTAAAAAGATTTCTACTTCTAAAGAGTTTAATAAGAATAAAAATATTAGTAATACTGTGAGAAGTATGTTTGATGATTATAAGGTTGATTATAAGACTGTTGATTTATTAATTAGTATGGTTGGTAATGATTTAAGAATTTTAAGTCAAGAGGTAGAAAAGTTAAAAACTTACAAAGATAATAAAGAAATTACTTATCAGGATGTACTTGATTTAGCTAGTAGTGGAGATAATGATGATATTTTTGATTTAATAAATTATATTGTTATTAAGGATAAAGAGAAGGCAATGTCATGTTATAGTAGTTTGTTAAGAAGAAATGAAGAACCTATTAAGATTATTATTAGTTTAGCTAATCAGTTTAGATTATTATATCAATGTAAAGAATTATATAAAAAGGGTAATGGTGAAGATAGTATTTCTAAGATGTTGGATGTTCATCCTTATAGAGTAAAGCTTGCTTTAGATAAGTGTCGTAATTATAGTAGTCGAGTATTACTTGATTATTTATTGGAATTAGCTGATATTGATTCTAAAATTAAGAATGGTTTAATTGATAAGAGTTTAGCTTTGGAATTGTTTATTTTAGGAAATTAAAAACACAATTAGTTATTGTGTTTATTTTTTTCTATAGCCATCATTATTTTTTCTAGTTGGTTTTCATATTTATTGTTTTTTGGAATATAGTATTTTCTATTTTTTAGTTTTGGTGGTAAGTACTCTTGATTTACCCAGTTATTTGGATAGTCATGTGGATATTTATAATCTGGTGAGTTTGTTTTTATATGGTTTGGAACACTATAGTAGTTTCCTTTTTCTATGTCTTCTAGTGCTAGTGCAAGTCCTGTGTAAGCACTATTTGATTTAGGTGAAAGAGCTAGGTCTATAACCATTACTGCTAGTGGAATTCTAGCTTCTGGTAGTCCTAATCTTTCACATGCATTTATGCAAGCATCTACTCTTGGCCCCATGTTTGGGTTTGCGAGTCCTATATCTTCATAAGCAATTACTGACATTCTTCTATATATTATGTCTAGGTCTTCTGCTTCTATTAAACATGCTAGATAGTAAAGTGCTGCATTTACATCTGATCCTCTAATTGATTTTTGAAAAGCACTTATTACGTCATAGTGCCCATCTTCATTATTATCATAAAATGATGTTGGTTTATTGTTTATTTTTTTTAGTAGTTCTAGATTTATTATTTGGTCGTTAGTAGAGTAGTAAGCAAGTTCTAATAGGTTATATGCATATCTTAAGTCTCCACCTGAACATTTAGCTATATAATTAATTGATTCTTCATCTATTTTTATATTTTTTAATATGTCTTTTTTTATGCATTTATTTAGCGCTTCTACTATGTCTTTTTTTTCTAATTCTTTTAATTCAAATATTTGACATCTTGATCTTATGGCTGGATTAATTTTATGGTATGGATTTGATGTTGTCATTCCTATTAGTGTTATTAATCCGTTTTCTAGGTATGGAAGCATTAGGTCTTGTTTGTCTTTATTCATTCTATGTATTTCATCCATTACTACTATCATGTTTCCATACATTTTTGCTTCTTCTATTACTATATCGAAGTCTTTTTTTGTATTTATTACTGCGTTTAATTTTCTATATCTTAGGCCAAGTTCTTCACATATGGCTTCTGCGATTGTTGTTTTTCCTATACCAGGTTTTCCATATAGTATCATTGAAAATATTTTTTTATTTTTAACTAAATTATATAGTATTTGATTTTTTCCTATTAAGTGTTGTTGACCTATTACGTCTTCTATTTTTTTAGGTCTTAATTGTATCGCTAAAGGTTCCATAAAATCACCAATATTATTTTAGCAGAAATTTTTTTTAATGTATATAAAAAAGGTATTAATAATTTTTTAAAAGTGTGTT
>CAMVNW010000068.1 GCA_947168965.1 uncultured Caryophanales bacterium | reverse complement strand
GGAAGAGTAATCATTTATCATAGTGATAAAGAAATAATAGAAAAAACAGCTCAAATGATAAAAGACATAGTTAGAGAAGTAGAAGACGGAAAAGTATACAATGGAAAAGTTGTAAAAGTAGAAGATTTCGGATGCTTTGTAGAACTATGGCCAGGATGTGAAGGACTAGTACACGTATCACACCTAGATGAAAAAAGAGTTGAAAAACCAAGTGATGTAGTCAAAGTAGGAGACGAAATAATAGTTAAATCATTAGGATACGATAAAAAAGGAAGACTTAATTTATCAAGAAAAGAAGCACTAAAATAATGCTTCTTTTACTATATACACGAATTTGACATAAAAAAAAATATATGATAAAATTTTAGTGTAAAATGTAAAGGGTGAGTCAATTGAAAAAAATAATAGAATTCGCATCACTTGTAGTAATAATGCTTGGAATATTGACAATAGATATAAATGCATATAATAAAATAAAAACAAATAAAAAAGAAACAAAACTAGAAGTGGCAAGAAAATATGAACTAGCTCAATCAAATATTGATGATATAACAATAACAACATTTGATAATTACATAATGAATAAAGTAAATAATAAACTTATAGAAAAAAACATAAAAGACTATAATGATTATCAAGAATATCTAAAATCATTAATAGTATATGATGGACTAACAATGGACCAACTTGCAGAAAAATTAGATAGAAGTTTAAAAAATGAATTACATGGATATGGTAGATTATATGCAGAATATTGCTTAGCAACAGGAGTAGATCCTTACATAGCAGTAGCAATATCACTTCACGAAACAGGATGTAACGGAACATGTAGTACACTAATGAGAGAGTGCAATAATGTTGGAGGACAAAAAGGATCACCAGTATGTGGAAGCGGAGGATATAGAGGCTTTGACACACTAGAAGATGGAATAAAAGGATTTATTGATAATTTATCACAGAACTATTTTGGAATAGGATTAAATACTCCAGAATTAATGAATAAGAAATATGCAGCATCAACAACATGGGCGGCTCAAGTAAATAACTATGTAAATACAATAAGATCAAGATAGTATTACTATCTTTTTTTTAACACTTGTAAAACAAACAAATGTATGATAAAATAAAATGGTAAAAATTTCATAACAAAAATTAAAAATTTGTAGTATAATAAAAGACACTTTGGAGGTAAATATGGATAAAATAATAGTAAAAGGAGCACGAGAAAATAATTTAAAAAATGTAAGTATCGAACTACCAAAAAACAAACTGATAGTAATGACGGGAGTATCAGGATCAGGAAAAAGTTCACTTGCGTTTGATACAATATATGCAGAAGGACAAAGAAGATATGTTGAATCATTAAGTGCATATGCACGTCAATTTCTAGGAGGATCAGAAAAACCAAACGTAGACTCAATAGAAGGATTATCACCAGCAATATCAATAGATCAAAAAACAACAAATAAAAATCCAAGAAGTACAGTAGGAACAATAACAGAAATATATGATTATTTAAGACTATTGTTCGCTCGTATTGGTGTACCTTACTGTCCAAATCATCATAAGCCTATATCAAGTCAAAGCATAGAAGAAATGACAAACCAAGTATTAAACTTAGAACCAAATACAAAAATAAGAGTAATGGCACCTACAATTCACGGAGAAAAAGGAACATTTAAAGATCTATTAGAAGACTATAGAAAAGACGGATACGTAAGAATTAGAATTGATGGAGAAGAACATGATCTATCAGAAGAAATAGAACTATCAAAGACTAAAAAACATAATATAGAATTAATAATAGATAGGCTAATAATAAAAGATGGAATTAGATCAAGACTATATGAATCAATCGAACATGCCGCAAAACTATCAAAAGGAAAAGTATTAATAGATGTTGTAGGTCATGAAGAATTTCTAATGAGCGAAAAATATGCATGTCCAGACTGTGATTTTTCACTACCAGAACTAGAACCAAGAATGTTTTCATTTAACGCACCATATGGAGCATGTCATGACTGTAAAGGATTAGGAATCCAATATAAAATAGACGAAGATTTAATAATACCAGATAAAACAAAAAGTATAAATGAAGGTGCGATAGTAGCCATTAACACAGATGAAGACAATACAACATATACAGAAATCCAAACAGCAGCAGACTATTACAATATAGACTTAAATAAACCTGTAAAAGAACTAAAAAGAGAAGAACTAGATATAATTTTATATGGTTCAAGACATATATTAGAATTTAAATATAAATCAAAAACAGGAAACACAAGAACAAAAAAAGACTTTTTTGAAGGAATAATAACAAACCTAGAAAGAAGATATATAGAAACAAAAAGTACATGGATTAGAGAATGGATAGAAAACTACATGACAGAATTAGAGTGTCCTACATGTCATGGCTCAAGACTAGACGAATCAGTTCTATCAGTATTAATAAATAAAAAAAATATCTATGAAGTAACAAAACTAAGTATAAAAGACTTACATGAATTTATGAAAAACTTAAAACTAACAAAACAACAACAAGAAATATCAGAACTAATAGTAAAAGAAATAAATTCAAGACTTGAATTCTTAATAAATGTAGGAATAGAATACTTAACACTTAATAGAACAGCAGGAACATTATCAGGAGGAGAAGCACAAAGAATAAGACTCGCAACTCAAATAGGCTCAAGACTAACAGGAGTATTATACGTATTAGATGAACCAAGTATAGGACTTCATCAAAGAGATAATGAAAGATTAATAAATTCAATGCTAGAAATGAGAGACTTAGGAAACACATTAATAGTAGTAGAACATGATACAGATACTATGAAAGCATGTGATTACTTAGTAGACATTGGTCCAAAAGCAGGAATACATGGTGGAGAAATAGTCGCACAAGGTACACCAGAAGAAGTAATGAAAAACGAAAATAGTATAACTGGACAGTATCTATCAGGAAAAAGAAAAATAGAAATACCTGAAAAGAGAAGAAAAGGAAATAAAAAATTTCTAGAAATAAAAGGAGCAACAGAAAACAACTTAAAAAATATAAACGTTAAATTTCCACTTGGAACACTTACATGTATAACAGGAGTATC
>CAMVNW010000067.1 GCA_947168965.1 uncultured Caryophanales bacterium | reverse complement strand
AACAGGAGTATCAACCACTATATTATTATTTACTGCGTCATTTTGAATATTATTAAAATACTCACTACTATCAACAGTTTCTATATCATCACTGATATTAGGATTAACACTAAAATCAATTATTTCATTACTATTTTCAGAAACAACATCAATATCTGATTCATTAACATTTTCGATTTCTAATGAACTATTATCAATTTCATCAATTTCATCTACATTATCAACTACCTCATCAGAAGGTACATTTTTCTCTAATGATCCATTAAAAATAGAAACATTATTATATGCAACAAATGTATTAAATTTAAACTTATCCAAGTATCTAAGTATTTCTCTTTTATTAGATTCAAAATTTTCCTCATTAATTTCTCCCATAAGAGATCCTTTAAATAAGTTTCTTAATAATTGATCATTTTCAATTTTTAATTTCATATCACTCAAAAAATCAATTATTTCTTCATCTGTATTAAAATATCCTTTATTCAATGCAACATTAATTCTGTTAATTAACTGATTCATAAAAAAATGTTGATTAACTACTGTTAAAGATTTACCTTCATTAGCAAATAAATTAAAATTTATAATTGGCATAACAAATTTTCCTTCAACACTTTCAAAATAAAGAACCTTATTATTATTCTTCATAATCACATAACAGCGTTTACCAAAATTAAAAATACACAAATTATTATAATTTTCTTTCACTATTATCACCCTTATACATACCCCTATTATAATTATAACAAAATTTAAAAAAAATAAAAGATTTTTTAACCGAATTAATTTCTTTCATAAAAAAAATAATAATTAATACTATTAAATAGAAAGGATATAATATGAAAAAAACATTATTAAATATTTTTTATATTTTTTTTCCATTAATAGTAGGACTATTAGTATCAATACTTACATCAGGATCATTTGATTTAAATGAATTAAATCAACCACCACTTACTCCACCAGGAATACTATTTCCAATAGTATGGACAATACTATACCTATTAATAGGAATTTCATACTATTTATACAAAAAAAATACATATACAGAAAAAACAGAAATAATAATATATTATACACAACTATTAGTAAATGCTTTATGGACAATAATATTCTTTACATTAAAACTCAGATTCTTTTCAATAATATGGATACTAATACTTGTAATCTTAATATATACATTAATAACACTTTTTCTTCAAAAATACAAATTATCCGCCTATCTATTAATACCATACTTAATATGGTGTATATTCGCAACATACTTAACTATTGGGATCTATTTATTAAACTAAAAAAGATACAAAGTATCTTTTTTTATAATATATCAAAATTAGAATTGCAAGTAATACAAATATTCTTACCAGTAACTGGATGAATAAATTCTAAAATATTTGAATGCAAATAAAGTCTTTTTGCCTTATTTCCACCATATTTTTTATCACCCAAAATACTAGTACCAATAACATTCATATGAACTCGAATCTGATTCTTACGCCCAGTATCTATAAATACCTGTAATAAAGAATAATTCTTACTACTCTTAATAACACTATAATGAGTAATTGCTAACTTTCCTTTTTTAGAATCATTAGAAGACTTTACATTATAATTTTTATCCTCATATAAATAACTTTTAATAGTGCCATTTCCACTTATCTTATTAACAACAGCTAAATAACCACGTTTCAAAATAACATCATTCCAATTATCCTGCATTTTATCACATATATCTCTATCACGACAAAACAATAGAATTCCAGAAGTATCACGATCAAGTCTATGTAAAACAAACAACTTTCCATTTACATAATTCTTTACAATATTAAAAGCAGTATCAATTTCCTTTTTATTAGTTGAAACAGATAATAATCCACTAGGTTTATTAATACCAATAAAATAATTATCCTCATATATAATATCTATTAAACCATATTTTTTATCCCTAATTTGTTTCAAAATAATAACTAACTTATCACCTGAATTTAAAACATGATTAGCCTTAACTACAACACTACCATTAACATAACAACATCCATTAGATATAAAACTCTTAATATTATTCTTAGACTTTTCAATATTGTTTTTTAAAAAATCAATCAATAAACATTCACTAACAATATTAAACTCTAATAAAGCTCTGTTCATAAAACTCACCAACATAATTATAACAAAAAAAGAAATTAAATTCCATTTTTCTTATTTCTTTTAATTTCTTTTCTAACATCATTAAAATGTTTAATATTTTCACTACTATATCCTAAAACTATACTTGGATTTTTCTGAATAATAGTATTCCATACCTCATCATAAATTTCTTTTTGATTCTTAGTAACATAAGCAACACTCGCAACTGTAGAAATCTTACCATCTTTAGTAAGAATATTAATCGCCTTATTAGTTCTAATACCATTGTATCTTTGTTCATAAGGATACATCCATAAAACATCACTATACTTATAAACCTTAAACTTTCCATTTAACATAATAATATAATTAGAAGTTAAATAAAGCTTAATACTCTTATAATAAAAAGAATTCTTGTCTGACATCTCAGACTCAATACTATCAATTTCATTACCATCAAATTTCTTAACATTTAAACTGAAATTAATCATTCTTACAAAACCAATAATAGTTAATGCTAAACCAGTAACTCCAGTTAAAAAAGCCAATACATTATACATACTAGTAGTTTCACTATATTGAGAAGTTTGGTCTAAATAAACATCACCAAATATATTATAAAAATTAGATTCATCAAGTACATCTTCATCTTCAGATAAATTCTCATTCCAATCCTCAATAGCGATATCCATAACATCACTACTAAACTCACGAGAAATTCCCTCTAACCTATAAGGATTATTAGCTAAATCCTTACTACTAATTTCATTATATTTTTTTTCTTTTAAATAAACAATATAATAATAATGACCATCATAAACATAATAATAAGCATCAGTTTTATCATCATAAACCGCAAATGAAGAAGAAATACTTTCTACATCTACATAAGTTTTTTGACCTACTTTATCCTCATTACCCTCAATAATATCATTCAAATATCTTATGTTCTCATTATCAAGATTATCATGTTTAATAGATAACATAATAAAAATAATAGTCAAAAAAAGA
>CAMVNW010000066.1 GCA_947168965.1 uncultured Caryophanales bacterium | reverse complement strand
AAAGTGTGTTAAAATATTATTATGATAAAGTAGATGAGGTGTACTATGTTTGAAGGTATAAATAGGGCTTTAGTGTTTTTATTTGAACATAAAAAAATAGATGAGAAACAGTTAAGAAGTTTACAAAATTATTATAAAAGTGTTGTTGAGTCTAATAATTTTGATTTAGATTCTATTAAAAAAGAATTGGATATGATGTTTCGTGATAGTAATTTTATTAATGTTCTTTTGAGTAGAGTTAATAGTCAAAATGTTCAAATGTTTAATAATCAGAGTAATATGGATAATTCAGTTAATAATACTTCTAATCAGGTTTTAGAGAATGAAAAAAAAGATGCTGAATTAACTGATGTTTATGATTTTAGAAAAGATGATCATGATTATATAAAGCTAACTTATAGTGATGGAAGTGTTAGAGTTTTAGAAAATAATTTAAATAATAATGGTCAACCTAGTAAGGGTGAAGATATTTTTAGTGTTCTTAAGGAAAAGTATGGTGAACATGATATTACTCGTATTTTTCATGAATTTACTCGTAATTCTATAGAAGTTAAGTTATATGACTTTAATGATTTAGGTAATAAAAATATTTATGATCAATTATCTCAAAATGATAAGCAATTAATTAATATTGTTATGTCACAGTATCCTGGTAAAAAAGTTTTAAGTGGAGCAGCAAGCAATATGTTTGTTGTTCAAGAATTTGGTAAACCTGATATATTGGTTAAGGTGGAGAGCTTAAATGGTATTTATCAAGTAAGGCCAATTATTGGTACTACTATAAATGAAGATGAGTCAATTGATACTACTAATGATAAGTCTATTTCTTTAGGGCATCAAAAGACTTTAAGTACTCAAATTGGCAGAATGTTTTCTGATAATAGGGAATCTGGATTTATGATGTTACTACTATTTATATTTTTGGCTGGTATTAGTAGTGGTATTATATTTATGATTATTTTAAATTTTATAGCATAAAAAAAAACAAGTAATTAAGCGTTTTCAACTTCTTTACTTGTTTTTTTCAATGTTCTTAATTCTCTAGCTGACATTCTTATTGTTTCACCATTATCTAATTTTACTTTTTGTAGATTTGGTTTTTGCATGTGCTTTGTAGCGTTACAAGCATGACTTCTTCTATTTCCTGATAAAGGTTTTTTCTCAGTTATTTTTCTTGCCATATTATTCTGCCTCCTTTTTTATAAACTTTCTCTGCTTAATAACTTTATCATAATTGGAGAAATAAGTCAAATAATTTGATAAAATATTTAAAAATATGATTAAATATGTTAATATTTATATAGGATGTGATTCTATGTATACACCACTTAATATTAAAACTGAAAATAGTATTTTATCTAGTTTAATTAAGATTGATGATTTGATTGATTTTGCTTTGAAAAATGAAATTAAGTCTTTAACTATTACTGATAATAAAATGTATGGGGCTTATTATTTTTATAAAAAATGTAAAAGTAATGGTATTAAGCCAATTATAGGGTTAGATGTTTTAATTGATGAATTGCATATTATTTTATATTGTAAAAACTATGATGGTTATAAGAATCTTTTAAAAATTGCATCTTTTGAAGGTATAGATTTATCTTCTATAAAATTATATAGTAGTAATTTAATTTGTATTGTACCTTATAAATCTTTATCTTTATATGATAAATTATCTATGGTTTTTTCTGATATTTTTATTAGTTATAGTAATATAGAAGAAATGAATAAGCTAAATTATGATAATCTTGTTTATATGAATGAAGTTTTGTGTTTGCATAAAAGTGATTTAAAGTATCTAAAGTTTTTGGACGCAATTAAAATGGGTATTGGTGTTAATGACGTTCATGATTTTACTGATAATTATTTGTTTTTATATGATGAAGTTAATAAGTGTTTTCCTAATCATATTTCTAATAATTATAAAATAGGTGAGATGTGTAATTTAGATATTAAATTAGAAAGAGATTTACTTCCTCGTTATGATTGTCCTGATAAATTAGATAGTTATAGTTATTTAAAGAAGTTATGTGCTTCTGGTTTAAAGAAAAAATTTGGAGATGTTGTTTCTCGAAAGTATGTTGATAGATTAAAGTATGAGTTGGATGTCATTAATAAAATGGGTTTTTCAAATTATTTTTTAGTTGTTTGGGATTATGTTAATTTTGCGAAGTCTAATGGTATTTTAGTAGGTCCAGGAAGAGGTTCAGCTGCTGGTTCTTTGGTTTCTTATGTTTTAGGTATTACAACTATTGATCCTATTAAGTATAATTTATTATTTGAAAGATTTTTAAATCCTGAACGTGTTACTATGCCTGATATTGATATTGATTTTGAATATACTAGAAGGCAAGAGGTTGTTGATTATTGTATTTCTAAATATGGCGAAAAAAGAGTATGTCCTATAATTACTTTTGGAACACTAGCTGCTAAGCAGTCTATCCGTGATGTTGGAAGATGTTTGGATATTAATTTAAAGACTGTTGATAGATTGTGTTCTATGATTGATTCTAAGTTGGATTTGAAGAAAAATTATGATAGTAATTCTAAAATAAAGAATTTTTTAAGTACTGATAATGAATTAGTTAATCTTTATCGTATTGCGTCTCGTTTAGAGGGACTTAAAAGACATACAAGTATTCATGCGGCTGGTATTGTTATGTCATGTGTTGATCTTGATAATGTTATTCCTCTTGATAAGAGCCATGATTTTTATACTACTGGTTATTCTATGGAATTTTTAGAGGAATTGGGTTTACTTAAGATGGATTTTCTTGCTCTTAAAAATTTAACTTTAATTAATGATGTTTTAAAGGAGATTAATATTTCTTTTGATGATATACCTAATTATGATTTGTCTACTTTTAAATTATTTCAAACAGGTGATACTTTAGGAGTTTTTCAATTTGAAAGTAGTGGAATGATTTCTTTTTTGAAGAGGTTTAAACCAAATTGTTTTGAAGATATTGTTTCTTCTATTGCGTTATATCGACCTGGACCTATGGATAATATTGACCTTTTTATTAGACGTAAGAATGGTGTTGAAAAAATTGATTATATTGATCCAGTATTAGAACCTATTTTAAAGAGTACTTATGGTATTATTGTTTATCAGGAACAGATTATGATGATTGCTCAAGTCATGGCAGGATATAGTTTTGGTGAG
>CAMVNW010000065.1 GCA_947168965.1 uncultured Caryophanales bacterium | reverse complement strand
TTCTTCTTTATTATATGGCATACATTTTGGATTTATTGTCTTTTTTGACAAATCAGTAAATATTTTATTTAAAGGAAAGGATATTAGACATATTATTAATCCTGACAATGTAAAAATTATAAATTTTTTTATTGCTTTTTTTGTATTTGTTATCATTACCAATTTTAAAAATCCTATTATGATTAATATTATTGGTATTATATATTTTAAGACAAAAAATACATATTTTATTATTAATTCTTCATTACATGATATATTATTCATTTTTTAATTCCCCTTATTCTTGTCCTTGTGCTGACCCACATGTTTCATTAAATTCATTATCAATAGTACATGTTATTTGTTCACAGTTATCTGGATTTATAAAGCAGTTTACGCAATCCATAACGTTACTATTCTTTCCTGCTACTAGTGATACTGCAAAATTAACGATTGATATTGTAAAGAATATTACTACTGCTGCAATTATGTTTGTAATTAATTTTGATTTTGCTTTTTTTAAATCTTCTTCTACATTACTTGAAAATGTAACTTTAAAGAATGAAATCATTCCACTTATTACTAAAAGTATTGGAACTGCTATTTTTACAATTATTAAAAATACAGATATTAAGTTTACTACCGCTGATGGAAATTTATTATTATTACCACAAACTATGTAATCTGTTGCTGATACAAATTCTGGATATACAAGTGCTATTAAAGCAGTCAATGCTATTATTTTTTTACTCTTTTTCATTTTACACCTCTTATATTTATAGTTTAACACAATATATTTTTTAAAGCAAGAAAAAAAGGCTTTTTAGCCTTTGTTTTCAATTAGTTTAAAGCTTCTTTTAATTTAGAACCAGCTTTGATTTTAGCAACATTGTGTGCAGGAACTTTGATAGTAGCTCCTGTTCTTGGATTTCTTGCTTCTGAAGCTCCTTTATGAACGTTTTCAAAAATTGCGAATCCAGTTAATGTAACTTTTTTATCTTTCTTTAATCCTTTTATAACACCATTCATCATTGCTTCTAAAGCACGTGAAGAATCTGCTTTTGTTAATCCTGTTTCTTCTGCAATGTAATTAACTAAATCTGTTTTTGTCATTCTAAAATACCTCCTATATGTTAAGCTCTATTTTGCTTACAATCTAAGAATACCATGTTTTAATTATAAAATCAATATTATTTATTTATTTTTTATCAAATTATTTATGTTTTATGGTAATTTCTGTTATATTTGAGCCATATATATCGTTTAAAAACGCCAATTTTGATTTTCTTGATAGTTTCATTATTCCACTACTTATTATTACTTTACTCGTCTTTAAATTAATAATGCCTCTTACTTTCTTAGGAAATATCTTTCTATTTGGAGATATTATTCCAAAATTTCCTGGTATAAATGATGGAATTAATCCTCCATGTGTGTGCCCAGAGAGAACTAGATCTATTTTATCGAATTTTTTTATATTTTTGTAGTTATCTTTTTTTACTATTAAAAATGGTGTGTGCGATAAGAGTATTTTATAATTATTTTTTGTTTTGTTTATTAATTTACTTATTTCTTCATTGTTTTTTTCTGATGGTGTTTCTTTATTTGTATAGTAGTAATCATAATCTGGATTATAACCTATAAATGATATATTATTTTCTTCATATATTTCATTATCAAGTGCTATTATATTTTTTGTTTGTAATTCTTTTAACCATTCTATATTATTAGTTTTTCCAAAACCATTATCTAGCATTTTTATATATTCATGATTTCCTACTGTTATAATTACTTTTCCAATATTTGATAGGTTGTTTATGAAATTTTTTAAGTCAGGATAGTTTACATCGTTTACTACATCATATAAATCTATTAAGTCACCTGTTATACATATGTAGTTTGGGTTAATATCTTTTATTTTATTTACTACCATTTCTAATCTTTTATTATTGTACTTATGAGAAAAATGTATATCTGATATGTGCGCTATTTTTATATTTATATTTTTAGTATTCTTTATTATATATTTGTTGTATTGTATTCGCATTTAACCACCTATTTAATTATATCATTTTTTTAAAAGTTAGTTACAATACGATTGCAAATAAGTTACCTGAACCTTTATTTACTAATTTTGTTAGTGTTTGACTTAGTTTATGTCTTGCATTTTCTGGCATAAGAGATAGTTTTGCTTGTATTCCTTCTTTTACTATTACATCTAAACTTCTTCCAAATATTTCGCTTTTCCATATGTTTGTTGGATCTGTTTCTTGATCTTTCATTAGATAGTCTATTAATTCTTTACTTTGTATTTCTGATCCTATTATTGGTTCAAATGTTGATTCTACATCTACTCTTATCATATGTATTGATGGTGCGACTGCTTTTAGTTTTACTCCATATCTACTTCCTTGTTTTATTATTTCTGGCTTATCTAATTTCATATCTTCTAGTGTTGGTGATGCTACTCCATATCCTGTTGTTTTTACCATTTTTAATGCTGTTTTTATTTGATCATATTCATGTTTAGCTTCATTGTATTCTTGAAAAAGTGATAATAGCTGTGATTTGTTTTTTATTTCTACTCCTATTATTTCTTTTAAAATTTCATTATATAAGTTACTTGGTGCCTGCAAGTTAATTGTTACTATACCTGTTGATGTATCTACGTCTGAGATAAATGCTTTTTCTATGTATTCACAATCTCCAAAATGATTTATTATTTTATCTATGTCTCTAACTTTATCTACTTCAAATACGCTTTCTCTTATTTTTTCTATGTATATTTTTTTAAGCCAATTGTCTTTTGATAAACACGCAATCCATTCTGGCATATTTACTTTTATTTCTAATACTGGAAATTCATATAGTGCTTCTTTTAAAATATTATATATTTCTGCTTCTTTCATATTTTCTATGCTTATTGGTAATACTGGTACTTCATAGTTTTCTCTTAGATTTTCTGCTAGTCGTTCTGTTTCTGGTAACATTGGATGTGCTGAATTTAATATTACTATAAATGGTTTTCCAATATTTTTTAGTTCGCCAACAATTCTTTCTTCTGCTTCTACATAATTATTTCTTTCTATTTCTCCAAATGATCCATCTGTTGTTACTAGTATTCCTATGCTTGAATGATCTTTTATTACTTTATCTGTTCCTATTTCTGCTGCTTCTACAAATGGTATTTCTTCATCATACCA
>CAMVNW010000064.1 GCA_947168965.1 uncultured Caryophanales bacterium | reverse complement strand
ATCATTATGGAGGGCCTAGTCGGATTTGAACCAACGATCGGGGAGTTGCAGTCCCATGCCTTACCACTTGGCTATAGACCCATCACAAGCACAAATAGATTATAACAAAAAATAAACCCTTTGACAATATATTTTATTTGGATTTTAAAAATTTATTCCCAAAAACATTAATATATGTTAAAATAAATACAATAGTAATAATAAGGAGGATTTATGAAAAAAAAATTTATTTTACCATTAATAATACTGTTAATAATGATTTTATTGTCATGTCTTTTATACCACATAGAAAGTATAAAAAAAATAAAAAACAACTACAATGAATATTCAATAACAAAAAAAGATACAGAACTATACAAAAAACAAAATAACGAATATATACCAATAGGAACAATATATAATAATACATATATTGAACTTGATTACCCTACTATCAAAAGCAAAAAAGATAAATACTTTAAAATAAAAAATACAGACTATTACATAATAAATACAGATATAGAAAAAAATGAAAAAATCGAAAAAGAAGAAAAAAAAGACTATTACATAAATATTAATAAAAAAATAAAAACAAATAACCAAACAAATTTATATAAAGATAACACATTACAATTTTCAATAAATGAATCATTGGAATTTACAGTAGAAAAAAAAGATGAAAACTATTATTATATTAACTTCATGAATACAGAATACCAAATCAAGCAAGAAGAAATAGAAACAATAACAGAAATAGAACTTCCACCAATTTCTGAATATATAAGTATTATAAATTATAATGAAGTAAAAAATGAATGTGAAACAAACGAATGTATAACAATAGATAATTTCAAAAAACAACTAGAAACAATTAAAGAAAATGGATACTATACAATTAATATAAATGATTATAAATTATGGCTTAATGACAATATAAACTTAAAAGAAAAAGCAATTTTAATAATTTCAAATCAAGAAGATTTAAATGAAATTGCAAAAGAATATAACCTACACATAGAAAAAAACAATGATGAATTAAACCTTGTAAATAACAATTCAAAAAGTGAAAAAGGAAATACTGATATTCCAAAATATGACATCATATCTAAAACAACAGACGAAATGTTTATGCAAATATTAAATGGAGAAAGTATAGCATATATAGAAGAAAAACCACTAGCATACACACATACACTACCAAACGAAAATTCAAATGCAACAGAAATTGCTGTATTAAACTATCATTTCTTCTTTGATCCAGAAATAGGAGAAACTTGCCCAGACGGAAATTGTAAAACAGTTCAAGATTTCGAACAAGAATTAAACTATCTAAAAAAGAATAATTATAAAACATTAACAATGGATGAATTTACAAAATGGATGTATGGAGAAATTGAATTACCAGCAAGAAGCGTATTAATAACAATTGATGATGGTGCAATGGGAACAGGAACACACAACGGAAACAAACTAATTCCACTTCTAGAAAAATATCAAGCACATGCTACATTATTCCTAATAACAGGATGGTGGGGAATCGACAACTACTCGTCTCCATATCTAGATATTGAATCACATACACATAATATGCACGAAGGAAATTACTGTGAAACTGAACAAAGAGGTTCAAAACTATTATGTTCAAGTAGAGATGAAATATTAAATGATTTAACAACATCTGCAGAAATAACAGGTTCAAAAAATGCATTCTGTTTCCCAATGTACGTATATAACGAAAAAACACTAAGTGTACTTAGTGAAATAGGATTTAAATTAGCCTTTGTAGGTGGAGACTATAAAGCATCAAGAAGCAACAATAAATATCAAATTCCAAGATATCACATATATAGAGAAACAACACTTGATCAATTTATAGATATGATAAGCTAAAATCAAAAGAACAAAATCTTTTGATTTTTTAATTAAATCCAAACCTTGTTTTATAACATATAATGTGGTACAATAATTATTGTAATATAGAGGTAGATAGAATGAAAAAAATAAACAATCTGTTAGAATCAAACATAGAAAAAATAATAGTTTTATTTCTTTTTATACAACCATTTTTAGATATAACAACAGGAATAACAAAAAACATTCTAAACATAGATTTTACAATTAGTTCAATAATAAGATTACTTTTCTTAATATTATGTATATATTATATAGTTATATTAGACAAAACTAAAAACAACAAAAATAAATTATTTATAACAATTACATACATAATACTATTTTCAATTACAACAATATTATCTAAAGATATAAATGCTTATTCATTTGAAATAAAAAACACACTAAATACATTTTATTTACCAATAGTTGCATTAGCATTAATTGACATGTTTAAACAATACAAAATAAAAATAAATATTGAAAAATTGCTAATTATATATTTAATATATATTGCTGGAATACTAATTCCAAATATAACAAATACAGGTTTTCAAAGTTATTCACACTCAAAACTAGGTAATATTGGATGGTTCTTATCAGCAAATGCTATAGGAAATATATTAAGTATACTACTACCAATAATTATTTTATACATAATAGAAAACAAAAACAAAACAGTAAAAATCATAACAATAATATGTAGTATATATGTATTTTTCAGTATAGGAACAAAAGTACCAATATTTAGCGCAATTATTTGCTGTATAACTACTCTACTCTTCTATATAATTAAATGGTTCAAGAATAGAGAAATAAAAAAAATAACTATAACATCTGTATCAACATTAATTCTAATAATATCATCAATAATAATTGTACCAAAAACATCATTCTACAAAAATATAGAAATACACAAAAACTATCTAGGAATTAATAATTTTACAGAAGTACTTACAAACTATGAAATATTAGACCACTTTGTATTCAGTCAAAGATTAACATTTTTAAAAAATACAAATAACAACTATAAAAAAGCACAACTTCAAGAAAAAGTATTTGGAATTGGATACATAGAAAACTATGGAACTGATAAAGCAAGTACAAAAACAATTGAAATAGATTATCTAGATATACTATATAGAAATGGTATAGTTGGATTTATAATATTTTTTAGTATACTTATACCATTAATAATTAAAGCAAAAAAACAACTAAATAAAAAAACAATCCAAAATATAGAATTCAAAACATGCATATTATTAATATTAGTAATTGCATTTTTCGCAGGACACATGCTAATAACACCTAA
>CAMVNW010000063.1 GCA_947168965.1 uncultured Caryophanales bacterium | reverse complement strand
AGCAATGTTTGCAGAAATGGCAATAGTATATGGAAATAGATACAGAAGTGGAAATGAAGAATTAGACAAGAATTTAACATATGCAGAATCACTTTTTGTTAAAGGTGATTATAAAAAGTCACTAGAAATAAGTATTAATGCATTAAATAGAATTGACAATAGTATCTATGACAAACTATTAAAATTATATGAAAATGAATAATGGGAAACCATTATTTTTTTTTAAATAAAACATATAATTTATAGGTGATAAATTGAAAAAAATATTAAGACACATAAATAATAAAATAATAGACGTAAGAATGAAAAATAGATTAATTGAACATACAAAAAATATATTAAAAACCAAATGTATAATTAAACTATATCCAAATATAACAATGAAAGATAATAATCAAAAATTAATAATAAAAAATAAAAAAAATCATATTATATATATCTATAAAAAAGATGATTATAAAGAACAATATCAGATATTTAAGAAAAAAAACGAATACATATCAGAATATATGAACAATAATTTAAAACAAATATCAGTATTTAAAAAAGAAAAAGAAATGATAAAACACATAGAACAAAAAGAAGAAGAAACAACATATATAAGAACATATAATAATAATATATTACTAATAGAAAAAACAAAAGAATACAACAAATATTATTTAGGAATAAATGAAAATAAATATGAAAACTATATACAAGAACACACAATATTCACAGAACTAGAAGAACAAGATTATATAAATCTAATATCCAAAAAAATTAAAGAAGAAAATATATTAAAAAAATACTCGATAGAGGAAAGAAAACTTCATTTACATTAGAAGTTTTTTTTGTTATAATTATTGTGGAGGCTAGGGATATGAAACTAAATAATAAAGGATTCGCATTAACAAGTATAATATATATGTTAATAGTACTATTCTTAATGATATTACTACTCATATTGGCAAACCTAGCGACTAGAAAAGTAGTATTAGATAAATTAAAAAATGATGTAAAATATAAGCTAAATCAAGGTATATCAGTAAACGTTGCAGATTTACCATATCAAAATACAACTACAAGAGTATATTATGGAACACTAGAAGAAGCTTTTTCAAGTGTTCAAAAAGATCAGGAAAACACCATTAAAGTATTAAAAGATGTGTCTGATGTAAGTGCCCCAAAACTTGCATCTGGTAAAACAGCAAACCTAGACTTAAATGGTTTTATAGTAACTATGGATAAGACTATTACCAATGAAGGAACATTAACAATTACAGGAGCAGGAGAATTAGCAAACGCTACAACATCAGTAATAACAAATAGAGGAATATTAAAAAAAGAAGGAACATCAGAAATAAAACATACCGCAACAAGTGGACACGCAATAAATTCATCAGGTAGTGAAATAATTATAAGCGATGGAGTAGTAAGTACAACCGGTGGTGTAATACAAGGAACAAATAATACAACAGCCAACGGACCAAGAGCAATTAGTACAACAGGAAATTTCACAATGACAGGTGGAACTGTTAAATCATCATTTGGTGAAGCAGTATACGTAACAGGAAACAATGTAAATGTAACAGGTGGAACAATAGAAAAAGGCACTGATGTTAATGGCACAAATCATACAGGAAGTACATTTCTTTATGCTGGTAATGGTACCGCAACATTCAGTGGTGGAACAATAAAAACAACCTCAGGAGGATCCGGCACACTAAACTATTCAGGAACAACTGGAACAATAATAGTAGATGGTGCAACTATAATAAATGAAGCTACTGGAATTGCTGTTGTTAATGGTGGTAAATCAGAAGATTCTGTAATCATTAATTCAGGAACAATTACCGCAACATCATCACAAGCAATAAGAAATAATTCAACAGGAACAATAAAAATAAATGGTGGAACAATTAGTTCAGTTGGCCCTAAAGTCGAAGGCGGTTCAAATCCTGATACAGTTAATGCATCAAGTGGAAAATATATAATAACAGGAGGAACCATAAGATCAGAATATGCAGCTGCAATATCTATTGGGACTTCTGGAAATATGACCATTACTGGAGGAACAATCATAGGAAAAACATATGGAATATGGATGGCCAATGCTAGTACACCAATCTTAAATATTGGATTAGATGATGGAACAGTATCACAAGTATCACCATCAATAACAGGAATAAATTATAGTGGAATTTATACAGCAGGAACAGCATCAATAAATTTCTATGATGGAATAATAACAGGAACAACTGATAGAGCAATAACGGGAACAACAACACCACCATCAGGATATGCAGTTGTTAAAACTAATAGTGGAACAACACAAACCGCAATACTACAAGGAACCTATACAGTTTTAGTAGATCCAAATGGTGGAATATATAATGGTTCAACATCTCCTTCAAGTTATGCAGCAAATTCAGGAACAAATATGAATGTCAATAATCCAACAAGGGATGGATATACATTTAGAGGATGGATACCAACTAAGGATGAATACGACGCAACATGGGCAGAAGTATTCTATCATAATAACCACTCAGGAACAGTACTATTTTCAAGTGAAAACAACTGGCAAGATGCATTATCTGCCGATACTGTAGATAAATATAGTATCTTAGGACAGTTAGAAAAATTCAGAACAAACACATCACAACCATTTGAATTCCTATTACAATATGACGAAATAGCAGGTAAATATAATAGATGGCAACAAACAGCAAATCCTGCAACTACAACCGTAGCAAATGGTACAGGTAGTGAAACTGCACCAGGATATACAACTAATTTTACAGGTGGTCATGTGGATTGGACAGCAAAAAACTGGGGAGGATTAACATTATCGACATCCACAGCAACATTCATAAATGGTTCAGTAGGAACAGGAAGCTGGTTCTACGCAATAGGTACAAAAACAGCATGGAGTGGTGGTATTCCAGGTCCAAATGATACAAGTATAAAACAAGGCGCATATCTATGGGTAAAAGTTAACTCTGACTTATCAAACATAACACAACAAGTAACAGGGGTTGTAAAAGATAATACATACATAGTAAAACATGATATAAAATTAAAAGCAATATGGACACCAAATTAATAAATGGTTAGTAAAAAGTTATAAAGAAATACAAATCTTTATAACTTTTTTATGTAATATTAAGGAACTTTCAAAAAAATCTCGTATTATATTTATAGGAGGT
>CAMVNW010000062.1 GCA_947168965.1 uncultured Caryophanales bacterium | reverse complement strand
TTTTTTATATTATTCTTTATTATTTCGTATCCGAATTTATGGAATGTTTGTATTTTTATTTTATGGTTAAAGTCTTTGTTTATTCTTTCTTCTAGTTCTTGTACTGCTTTATTAGTGAATGATATTACTAGTATTTCTTCATTTTTTATGTTTTTCTTTTCTATTAAATAGTTTACTTTAGCGCAAATCGTTGTTGTTTTTCCTGATCCTGCTCCTGCGATTACCATTAAATAATCTTCATCGTTTAATATTATTTTTCTTTGGTTTTCGTCGAGAATTATATTTTGATCTATTCTTTTAAACATTTTATCAAAATATTCTTTTTGTTCTACTAGCTGTTTTTCTATATATTTTTTGTTATTTTTTTGTCTTTCTTCTTCTGTTATTTTTGAGTTTTTATATGCAATGTATTCCATTTTATCACCTAAAAAGAATATACTTCATAAGTATATTCTTTTCCTTGGCTTTTTTTAATTTTTATCTAATTTTAGTAATGTTTCTTCTATTTTATTATTTCTCATATATTTAATTGATACTGTTTCTCCGACTTCATATTTATAAAGTAAAAATTTGAAATGAACGCTATCTTTTATTTCTACATTATTTATTTCTAAAATTATATCTCCTTTTTTTAGTCCTGCATTTTGTGCTGGATAGTTTTCGACTGTATTGATTATTACTACTCCTTTTTCTATGTTGTCTGGTATTTGTATTCCATTTTTATATATATAGTAAGTATTTGTTGCGTCTGTAAGTTCTATACCTATTATTGGTCTTACAATTGTTTCTCCTTTTTCTAGTCTTTCTATTAGCGAGTTTACTATTTCTATTGGTATTGCGAAGCCCATTCCTTCTACTTTTTCTTGTACTAATTTCATTGATGTTACTCCTATTACTTCGCCATTTATATTTACTAGTGGCCCCCCACTATTTCCTGGATTTATTGCAGCATCTGTCTGTAATACTTCTAGCATTTGTGAGGAGTTTGTTGATGAAACAGTTACTGTTCTATCTTTACCTGATAGTATTCCTTTTGTTACTGTTCCCATATATTCTTTTCCTAATGGTGATCCTACAGCAAATACAGTATCTCCTATTTCTGAATTTGTACTTTCTCCTAATTTTGCAACTTGTATTACTGCTTCTTGTGGAATTGCTAATATTGCAACATCTGAATATTCATCACTTCCTAATAGAGTTGCTTCTACTTCGTTTCCGTTTGTTAATGTTATTATGAATTTGTTTCCTCCACTTATTACGTGATGATTTGTTATTATATATCCCGTTGTATCATCTTTTTTGTATACAAATCCTGTTCCGGATCCTATTTCACTATTATTGCTATATGTATCTACTAATACTACTGCATCATATATTTTATTTATTGATGTTTTTATTGTATTTGATTCTGTTATGCTTACTGTTTTTGATGAGTCAACGTATGTTACTTGTTGGTTTTCTGGTAAGTATTTGGTTACAATTAATGTACCCATAATTCCTACAAAAAAAGATATAATCACGGATATTGTGTAAATGACTTTATCTTTCATTTTTTCACCTCATAATTAATTATTTCTTTCCAATTACTTGGGAATCCTATTCTATTTAATATTGTTTCTATAGGCACTGTATCTATTTTTCCGTCTAGTATATCTATTTCGTAGCTCATTTCTCTAATCATTTCTCTAAATTGTCCTTCTGTTAGCATATATTTAAATATTATTATCAGTGCGAATAGATCGTTTTTTCCATATTTATATTCTTCTTCTATTTTTTCTATATTAAGTGCTTTATGTATTTCGTTATCATGTATTGATCTTTGTGTTCTATGATCATATAGTATATCTTCGTGAGCACATAAATTTCTAAAGTTTGCTAAAAGATATAAGTATACTTCCATATCTTCATAGTTTATATTATATAGATCAGCTATTTCTTTCTTGTCTTCTGTTTTAAGTATGCAATAAAATTCTGACATTAATCCAAATGATAGTACTTTTACTAAAATCCACATTGGTATATATCCATAGTTTGTCATGTAGTGCATTGTTGCGGTGTGTTTTTTTCCGTTGAATGCAAGTTGTTTTCTCATTTTATTAAGTACGTCATGTACTTGCTTTGATTTTAGTGGATCATCTGTATAGTTTGTTGAATTTAAATAATTTTTTTCTTGAAATCCATATTTTTTTGATAATTGATAACTTATTACTGATTTAATATTATTCTCTATTATTAGTATGTTTTTAAAGCATATATTCCTTATATATCTGTCAAAATTAAATACTGCATATAATTCATCAAATGTTGATCCAGTTAGAAAGTTTTTATCTCTAAAATTTTTCATTAGTAGGTGTCTATAACCGCTTATAAAAAAGTAATTTTCTTTTAATAATATTTGTTTTGCTTTTTCTTCATCATTAATTATCAAATTCTTGTTTCTTAATATATTTATTTGTTCATCAAGTGTTCGGAATATCTTATTCTTCATTTTTATCACCAGTTTAATTATATCACATTTTTTATGGTATAATTGTGTATTTTTTATGTTTTTTTTGTGTGATTTGTCGTTTTAATCTTTTTTATAGTATTCAACTATACTTTCTGTTATTGTTTGTGCTAGTTTTTGTTGATATTCTTCTTGTTTTAATAGATATCTGTCATTTGCATTACTAATAAATCCTGCTTCTACTAATATTCCTGGTTTTTTTATTCTATCGAATAAGTACATATTTTTTAGTTGTTTTATTTTTCTATCTGTATTTAGATTGTTTTTTATGTTTTTTTGCATTATTTCTGCTATTTTTTTATTTTCTTCGTTTTTTGTTGTATAGAAAATTTGTGTTCCATACCATGTTGGAGATGGATCTGAGTTTAAATGTATTGATATATACATATTACATTCTGATTCGTTTATCATTTTTGCTCGTTCTGATAAGTCGCTTTTTTTATGATTTGTTGCATTTATTTTTGATAAATCATAATCTCCATTTCTTGTTAGATATACAGTTGCGCCATTTTTTTCTAATTCTGTTTTTAATTTTAATGTAATCTCCAAGTTTATATTTGATTCTTTTAATTCTTTATATATTGCTCCTGGATCTCTTCCGCCATGGCCTGGATCTAAGTATATTGTTTTTCCTAATAGTTTTGGTTCTTCTGCGCTTACAAATGTGAATGTACACATTGTTATTATAAGTGTAAATAGTACATATATTTTATATTTTATCATTTTATCACCATATAATTATATGTTCAAAA
>CAMVNW010000061.1 GCA_947168965.1 uncultured Caryophanales bacterium | reverse complement strand
AATATTCCTCCTCATAATTTGGGTGAGGTAATTGATGGATGTGTTGCTTATATTGATAATCCTGATATTGATACTTTAGGATTGATGCAACATATTAAAGGACCTGATTTTCCTACTGGTGGTGTAATACTAGGTAATTCTGGTATTCGTAAGGCTTATGAGACTGGTAGAGGTTCTATTACTATCCGTTCTAGGGCTGAAATTGAGGAAAAGAATGGTCATTCTAGTATAATTATTACTGAGGTTCCATATGGTGTTAATACTATGGATCTTAAGACTAAAGTTGCTGAACTTGTTCATAATAAGGTTATTGATGGTATTAGTGATTATCATACTGATTTAAAGGATGGAGTAAAGATTACTATTACTTTAAAGAAGGACGCTAATCCTAATGTTGTTTTAAATAATTTATATAAGCATACTAATTTCCAAGTTAATTATGGAATAATATTCTTGATGCTTGATGGTTTAACTCCTAAGACTTTGCCTTTAAAGGATATTATTAGTAAATATATCGATCATCAAAGAGAAGTTATTATTCGTAGAACTCAATTTGATTTGAATAAGGCTTTAGAAAGAGTTCATATTTTAGAGGGTTATAAGAAGGCTCTTGATAATTTGGATGAGGTTATTCGTATTATTCGTGAGGCTGAGACAGATGTTGACGCTAAGAATGAGTTGATTAGTAAGTTTGCGTTTAGTGAGATTCAAGCTGATGCGATTCTAGAGTTGAAGTTACGTAGATTAACTGGTCTTGAACGTGAGAAGATTGAGAATGAATTGGCTGAGAAGTTAGCGTTTATTGAGGAAATGAAGTCTATTTTAGCTAGTCGTGAGAAGGTTGATAACATTATTAAGACTGAGATGTTAGAGATTAAGAATAAGTATGCGGATGAGAGACGTACTAGTATTGATATGACTGCTATTGATTATATTGAGGATGAGGCTTTAATTCCTGTTGAGGATATTGTTGTTACTTTAACTAATAAGGGTTATATTAAACGTGTTAATAGTGATACTTATAAGGCTCAAAATCGTGGTGGTGTAGGTATTAAGGGAATGAGTACAAATGAAGAGGATTTTGTATGTAATATGATTTCTATGACTACTCATGATTATATTATGTTCTTTACTAATAAGGGTAAGGTTTATAGAATGAAGGGTTATGAGGTACCATTATTTAATAGACAGTCTAAGGGATTACCTATTATTAATTTACTTCCTCTTGATAAGGAAGAGGTTGTTAAGGCTATGGTTACTGTAAGTAATGATAGTGAATTTAATAATATTGTACTTTGTACACAAAATGGTTTAATTAAGAAGACTGCTCTTACTGAGTTTGAGAATATAAGGACTAATGGTAAGTTAGCTATTACTCTTAAGGATGATGATGAGTTAGTTTCTGTTAAACTTACTACTGGATCTAATGAGATATTGATTGCTTGTACTAATGGTCGTATGATTAGATTTAATGAGTCTGAGATACGTACTATGGGTAGAACCGCTTCTGGTGTTAGAGGTATCGATGTTGGTGATGGTAAGGTAGTTGATATGGATATTAGTTCTTCTGATCATGAGGTATTAGTTGTTACTTCTAATGGTTATGGTAAGAAGACTGATGTTGAGCAATATCGTATGACTCACAGAGGTAGTAAAGGTGTTAAAGCTCTTAATATGACTGATAAAACAGGTACTATAGTTGCATTTAAGTCTGTTGTTGGTGATGAGGATTTAATTATTGTTACTGATGCAGGTATTATTATAAGATTATCTTTAAGTCAAGTTTCTAATACTGGAAGAGTAGCTCAAGGTGTTAAGTTAATTAATCTTAAGGATGAACAACATGTAAGTACTGTTACTGTTTTAGATAAGGTTGAAGAGAGTGAAGATACTGTATCTGAGGGTACTGAGGCAACTGAGAATGTAGAATCTAATGATTCAAATGAAGTAGTTAATGAAGAGGCTAGTGAATAGTCTTTTTTTTATGTTTCACGTGAAACTTTATTAAAAGTTTTAAACAATTTATTTTATATAATACATTATTTATACACAATTTATAATTATAATAATATAATTTACAGAGTTATACACACATCTAAAATAATTTATCTTTCAAATGAAGATTTTTATTGATAATTTTGAACATACTATTTATAATTTTATTAAGGAGGAGTAAATTTTATGGACGGTGGATTAGGTATCTGGTTATTTATTGTAGTCCTTTTGGTTATGCTTTTTAGGGCATTAGGTATTATTTTTATTTTTTATGGTTCATATAATATACTAGTTAATAAAAACAAGGAAAAAAAATATTACTTATTCCTTTTTCTAGGTCTTTTTATACTATTATTAACTATATTGTTTGTTGAGTTATAATTTACAAAGTTATACACATGTCTAAATTAATTTGTCTTTATAATGAATTTTTTTATTGATATTTTTGAACATGTATGTTATTATTTAATCATAGAGGAGGAAAGTTATGGAAGAAAAGAAGGAAAAGAAAACTATTAAATGTAGTTATGCGGTTTTGGTTATTATATTGTTTGCGGCTTTAGCATTTGTAACAGATTATGCATTTATTGAAAGGAAAATAAGTAAGTGTGATTGTCCTAAATGTGAAGCAACAAACAACGAAGTAATAAGTGGAGATATCGAAGATAAAGATAATACAGATAATACACAAGTTACTGAAAATCAAACATATAGCTATGAAGATATTGCAGGGGTATATAATTATGATGATTCTATAGGTCAAAGTTATATTAAGTTATATTTATATACAGATGGAAGTTATTATTATCAAACAAGTATAAAATATGTTAGTGGTATTGGTGGTTATTATACTATTAAAGGCAATGAAATAATTTTAAATTCTATTTTCACACATGGTAGTGATATCGGTAGAGAAATTGTTTTTTCTGAATCCATATTACAAATAGATGAAAGTGGAGATATTATTGATAATAATCCTACTTATTTATCAATTTTTGATGAATATGAAAATGTAAATTTTGTTTCTTTAAGTAAGAAAGAGAGTTATAATGATAGTAATAATACAGATAGTCAATTTAAAAAGGTGTTTTCTTTTGGAGAGTTTAAAGTATCAGAATCAAATAATTAGAAATCATAAAGATTTCTTTTTATTTGATAAAATTTTCAAAATATAAAATGAAGAACAAATGAATGTTCCACGTGAAACAAGAACGAAGAAAAAAGAAAGTAAAATAAACAATGGAGAATAAAATAATGTTCCACGTGAAACAAGAACGAAGAAAAAAGAAAGTAAAATAAACAATGGAGAATAAAATAATGTTCCACGTGAAACAAGAACGAAGAAAAAAGAAAGTAAAATAAACAATGGAGAATAAAATAATGTTCCACGTGAAACAAGAACGAAGAAAAAAGAAAGTAAAATAAACAATGGAAAATAAAATAATGTTCCACGTGAAACAAAGAACGGAGAAAAAATAGTTATGAACAATTTATAATTATTTATATTGGTTATTATTATATTTTATATATTCTATTATAAAAAATATTTTCCGGGAAATATTTTGGAGACCTATTTTTATTATTTATGAACATATATAATTAAAATAGGTCGACGTTAAATAGATTGACATGTATATTTTTGAA
>CAMVNW010000060.1 GCA_947168965.1 uncultured Caryophanales bacterium | reverse complement strand
TGTAACTCATCAGTCTGTTCCTTCTTAATCCATAACCCATCTGCCTCAATTACCTTAAACTCAGAATAAGAATTATTATCAATCAAATGACATACACTACACTCATGACTCCCAGTTTCATTATTAGGACATAATAAATACTTCGCAAAAGCCTTCGCAAAATCAAAACCCTTATGATATCCATTAGTATTAATTAAATACGCATGAGATAACTTATTTTTAGAAATACTATTCTTAAAAATCTTATAAGCAATAGCCTGATCAGAAATAAAATCATCCAACATATAAATCACCTCAAAACATTAATACAATAATTAAAATAAAACTAAATAAAGCAGGAACACCTAATAAAACTAAACTAATAACAGTAACCAAATTAATTGGAACAATAATACCCATAGGAGCCGCAACTAGATTAAAACTATATAATAATAAAACATAAAAAATAACTTTTTTAAATAATCCAAAAAAATTTTTTAACATATAATCACCTACTAATAATATGTTAAAAAAATCAATTAATTACTAATCTCCTTACGATCTTCTAAAGCCATTTCAAGAGTTAAAATATCAATATATTCCATATCCGCACCCATTGGAATACCTTGAGCAATCTTACTAACCTTAACACCTTTTCCAGATAACATCTTAGAAATGTATAAACTAGTAGTCTCACCCTCAATACTAGGCTTCAAAGCTAAAATAACCTCTTTAACACCCTCAGATTCAACTCTACTAACTAACTTATCAAGATTAATATCATCAGGTCCAATTCCATCTAAGGGAGAAATAAGCCCATTTAAAACATGATATCTGCCCTTAAAAGAACCCATCTTCTCAAATAAAATAGAATTCTTAGCCTCTTCAACTACACATAAAACACTTGAATCACGACTATCATCACGACATATATCACAAGTATCTTCCTCTGTTAAATTATTACAAATACTACACTTCTTAATCTTATACTTAACATCCTTTATAGAAGAAGAAAACAACTCAATAACATTCTCATCAAGATTAATAACAGATAAAGCAAGTCTTTCAGCTGTCTTCTCTCCTACACCAGGAAGTTTCTTAAAACACTCAATTAAATTTCTAATAGACTTAGGATAATTCATAATTAAAACAATCCAGGAAGACCTTGAGTATATTTACCAAGTTTCTCTTCAGTTTCCTTATCAATTTGAGTAATCGCATCATTAACAGCAAGCATAATCATATCCTCTAGCATTTCTTTATCATCACTACTAATTTCATCTAAATTAATATCAACACCAGTCATTTTCTTATCACCAGTCATAGTAATAGATACTAAAGAACTCTTACCAGTAAAAACCTTAGAATCAATAGCCTTCTTCTCATTTAACACCTTGTTTTGTAATTGTTGTGCTTGTTTCATCATAGCTTGTATATTCATAAAATCTCCTCTTTCCTAATTATATTCAACAACACCATCAAACATAGAAGCAATCTCATCAGTACTCTCATTAACCGAATCAAATTGTCCATTCTCAGGTACATAAACAAACTGTTTCTTCTTCCCATTAAATAAATCACGAATACTTTCCCACTCATCAATAGGAACAGAAACAACTTTATAATTTTTAGATAACACCTTTTCAACTAAAGACTCAATACCCTTAAAACAACTATTAAAAGTATTTGCTAAATCACCATTATCATAAACAAAAACCAAATACTCATTACTTGCAGCCTTAAGTTTACCATCCATAATCATAGAAGCATACTTACCTAATTCATTATCTAAAACATAATTCTTAAAATTATCAATACTACCAAGAATATCTCTTAAGATACCCTTATTAAAATCAGATAAAGCATTCTCAACCCTTATTTTCTTAAATAAACTATCATCAAATTTATTTTTGTGTACAACAGACACTTTATCTATTTTAACCTTATTTTCCTTAACCTCAGCCTTAACAACTTCCTTAACTTCAACCTTTTTATTAAAAATATTAGAAATATTTAATAAACACATCTCAAGAGTAAGTTGAAAATTATTACTCTTCTTCATATTAATCAAACACTCATTAAACTCATTAATACATTTAATCAACTTATCAGAAGAAATATCATAACCTTTATAAACATCTAAATCATATCCACAACTCTTCAAAAACTCTGGAGCATCGTAATATAATAAAATATTCTTAATAAAAGAAACAATACTCTCAACTATCTTAACTAAATTCTTACCATTGTTATTATACGTATAAATCTTAGAAAAAACATTCTCATAATTCATACCAATAACATCATCAAAGAATAACTTCAATTCATCTTGAGTCAAAGTACCATTAACCTCATGAACATCACTAACAGTAATATCACTATCCGCATAACTAATAACCTGATCAAGTAAACTAATAGAATCACGAAGTCCTCCATCAGATAATCTAGCTATCTCTAATAATACATCGCGAGAAATATCAAGACCCTCAGTCTTAGAAATATACTCCAACCTACTAACAATATCATCCAAAGAAATACGCTTAAAATCAAACCTTTGGCATCTAGATAAAATAGTAGCAGGAATCTTATGAGGCTCAGTAGTCGCAAGAATAAATATAATATGACTTGGTGGTTCCTCTAAAGTCTTTAATAAAGCATTAAACGCACCAGTAGTCAACATATGAACTTCATCAATAATATAAACCTTAAACCTACTAAAAGAAGGAACTAAATCAATCTTATTCCTAATCTCACGAATCTCATCAACACCATTATTACTAGCAGCGTCAATCTCAATAATATCAACATCATTCTTAGAATTAAACTCTAAACAACTCTTACACTTATCACAAGGAATAAAATCATTAAGATTCTCACAATTAATAGTCTTTGCTACAATCTTCGCAATACTTGTCTTACCAGTACCCCTAGGTCCAGTAAACAAATAAGCATGACTTAATCTATCATTAGAAATCGCATTTTTCAAAGTCTTAACAACAACTTGTTGTCCAGCAATCTCATTAAAATTACTAGGTCTATATTTTCTATATAAAGCTTGATACATAAAGTCACCTCACACTAATAATTATACCATAAAAAAGACTAATTTAATACAAAACTAGCCCCTTTTATTAGAAAAAAAACGCTTTAAAATAAGAGAACAATCATCAACAAGAACACCACCAGTAACATCTACTCTATGATTATTTTTTTTACTGTTCAAAACTTCACATGCATATCCAAACTTCTCACATGAAGCACCATAAACAACCCTTTTAATACGAGACTGAATAATAGCCCCACAACACATCAAACAAGGCTCCATAGTAACATATAAAGTACAATCATCCAAATGCCATGTACCTAACCTCTTACAAGCCTTCTTAATAGCCAATACCTCAGCATGATTAATAGAACAATTCTTAATATTCTTAGTATTATAAGCCTTAGCTATAACCTTATCATCCTTAACAATAACACATCCAACAGGGACATCATTCCTTTTGAATCCCCTATTAGCCATATCTAAAGCCTTTCTCATATATAATTCATCCATAATAAAAACCTCAAAAAAAGACGCACACATTTAGAGGTTCTTAAGGCTGCTGTATTCCTACTCTGACCTGGTTCAAACATAAATATTGCGTCCAAATAAATATACCACATCATAATAAATAAATCAAGAAAAACTGTTCAAAACTTATATAAAAAATAATACTTTTACGTAAATATGTGTAAAACTTTATATACAATATAACAAATAAATATAAA
>CAMVNW010000059.1 GCA_947168965.1 uncultured Caryophanales bacterium | reverse complement strand
TTATAGATAGATTAATGACATATAAAAATGGTTATTATTTATCAAAGAAAAGTGCATTTATAAAATTAGGTCTTCAATTAGATATTCAAAATGTTAAGAAAATGAATCCAGAAGATTTATTAAAGAAAATGATGGCAGAAAAATGTGCAAAAATAGTAACAATAGATTCTAAAAATCCATAGATTTGTGTGTTCGCAAAATAAATAATATTCCGTTAAGATTAGAATGAAGATTTTGGCCTTTTTCATTGCTTTGAATTTTAAGATATTAGGATTTAAATATTTCTAAATCTATATCCAAAAGAATAAAAATTAGCACTCTGTATTGACAAGTGCTAATTTTTGAGTATAATTATAATTGTAGTGAGAAAAAGATACTCACTATGGTATTAAAATTATATATTTGATATGTGCTTACCTCAAATGGCTCAACACATTTAGGAAAGGAAGTTGATGGATATGATGTTAGTACCAAGAAGAAATTTTGATTTGTTTGATGATATCTTTGATGATTCATTCTTTATGCCAAAAAATGACAACAAGATGATGAGAACAGATATTGAGGAAAAGGATAATAACTATGAACTTGCCATTGATTTACCAGGAATGAAGAAAGACAATGTTAAAATAAGTTTAGAAGATGGGTATTTAACAATTCATGCTAAACAAGAAAGTAAAAATGATGAAAAGGATAAACATGGTAAGTATATTAGACGCGAAAGATATTATGGTGAAGCATCCCGTAGTTTCTATGTTGGAGATGAAGTTACAGAAGAAGATATCAAAGCTAAATTTGAAGATGGAACATTAAAGATTGAAGTTCCTAAAAAAGAAAACAAACAAATCAAAAATAAAAAGTATATCGAAATCAAATAATGAATTGCAAAAGGATTGGTTTAATCCTTTTGCTTTTTATAATTATGATACGTAAAAATCTCTAAAAAAAAGAAATATATTTAAAGATTAAGATATTAAGAGAATGCAAAAATTCTCTTTTTTCATGGTATAATTGATATAGGTTGGTGATACTATGAAAAAAGACTTTAATTATTATGAATTATCAAATATGTCTAAAGAAGAAATTTTTTCAACTTTTAAAACAAATGAAAATGGTTTAACTAGTGAAGAAGTTAAAAATAGATTAGATTTATATGGAGAAAATATCCCAACAGATAACAAAAAAAAAGGAGCTTTATATTTCATTATAGATAGTTTAAAAGATAAATTTATAATAATATTAATAATTCTTGCTATTATCAATTATTTTACTGGAGACAGGATAGGTTCATTAATTATTTTAGTTATTGCAATAATCAGTGCTTTAATTAGTTTCTTTCAAAATTATTCTACGTATAGATTTAATTTAAAACTAAAAGAAAAGATTAGTATATTCACAGATGTTATTCGCAATAATAAACAAAAAGAAGTTAAACAAGAAAAAGTAGTACTAGGTGATATTATAACTTTAAGTGCTGGTTCAGTAGTCCCAGCGGATTTATATTTATTTCAAAGTAAAGATTTATTCATTAATCAGGCTTCCTTTACTGGTGAAAGTATAGCTGTTGAAAAGATAGCTGAAAAGAAAGCTAAAATAAATGATGAAGAAACAAGTATTAAGAATATCTGTTTAATGGGAACTAATGTTATTAGTGGAAATGGTCAAGGTATTGTTATTAAAACTGGTCTAGATACATTTATGGGAAAAGTTAATAAAAAATTATCTACTGTTAGAGAAGAAACAACATTTGAACAAGGAATAAATCATATCAGTTCAATGTTAATTAGATATATGGTTGTTATCTCAGTATTTGTATTTATAATATATGGATTCATTAGAGGTAATTATCAAGAAGCTTTATTATTCTCTTTATCGGTCGCTGTCGGAATTACTCCGAGTATGTTACCAATGATAGTTAATGTTAATCTAACAAGAGGAAGCAAATTACTAGCTAAGAAAAAAACATTAGTTAAGAATATTAAGTCAATTCAAAACTTAGGCTCTATGAATATACTATGTACGGATAAAACAGGAACATTAACAAAGAATAGTATTATTCTTCAAAAGTATATTAATTTAAAGGGTGAAGATGATGACTATGTACTTAAATGTGCTTATGTTAATAGTAAGTTGAGTACTGGGTTTAAAAATTTAGTAGATAAAGCAATAAACACTTATGGAAAAGAACATCATATTGATATATCTAATTATAGTAAAGTAGATGAAATTCCCTTTGATTATACAAGAAAGAGAGCTTCTATTGTTGTTCAAAATGAAAAAGAATATTCAGTAATTGCTAAAGGTGCTTTAGAAGAAATATTAAAAGTCTGTGATAATGCTTTAATAGATAAAAAAGAAGTTCCTATTTCTGAAAAAATATCTAAGCAAACTGAAGAAAAAGCCATTGAATTAGCTAAACAGGGAATGCAAGTAATTGCTTTAGCTGTAAAACATGAATATGAAGGTATAGAAAACTTTAATAAAGAAGATGAAAAAGATTTTACTTTAATTGGTCTAATAGCTTTCTTAGATCCTCCTAAATTAGATGCTGCCAAAACAATAAAAAAATTAAAAGATATAGGAGTTACTACTAAAATACTTACAGGTGATAATAAATATGCTACTGAAGCAGTCTGCTCTGCAGTAGGAATTGATAGTAAAATAATGCTCGGTATTGAAATAGAAAAAATGGATGATGATAAGTTATCAGAAACATTAGATACAGTAGATGTTTTTGCTAGAATGAATCCATTGCAAAAAGAGAGAATAGTTTCTCTACTTAGAAAAAAAGGCTATTGTGTTGGTTATATGGGAGATGGTGTTAATGATGCACCTGCTCTTCATTCTGCAGATGTTGCAATAAGTGTAGATGAAGCAACAGATATTGCTAAAGAATCAAGTGATATTATTCTTTTAGAACAAAATCTAGAAGTTGTATATGATGGAGCTATTGAAGGTAGAAAAGTATATGGAAACATTATTAAGTATATGAAACTAGCTCTAAGCCAAGACTTTGGAGATGTATTCAGTATTATGCTTTCTAGTATTTGTCTTCCATTTTTACCTCTTCTACCAATTCAAATGCTTATTCAAGATTTTATTGTTGAAATATCCCAAATTGGAATTCCTTATGATAATGTTGATAAAGAATTCTTACAATCACCAAAAAAATGGGATACTAAAGACTTAAGTAAATTCATGAGAATATTTGGTATTATAAGTTCAATCACTGATATATGCGCATTCTTGATATTCTGGTATATATTTAAATATAACAACATAGAAAAACAAGCCTTCTTTCAAACAGCTTGGTTTGTTGAATGTATATTATCAGAAACATTAATTATATATTATTTAAGAACAAATAAATTAAATTACTTTAAAACTAATCCAAGTAAGATATTAGTAGTTCTTTCACTAATTACAATTATATGTACAATATCTATTCCAATTATACTAAGTGGTATTGAAGGGTTCCAATTCGTAATATTACCACTTAATTATTACTTGTATGTAATATTACTGGTAATATTATATGCATTAATAGTTCAAATAGTAAAAAGAATCTACATTAAGAAAAACAATTCATGGTTATAATAAGTAAAAAAACACTAACAAAATCAAGTTAGTGTTTTAAATCTCTAAATGGCACGTATATCATAAGGGTTTAAAACTATTTGTATTACCTTTCCAACAGTATTATATTACCTATAATTAAGTTATTAGAACAGTTCGTAATATTTTGAGATTGCGAACAAAGTGGGTAGAAATACCTGCTTTTTTTATGTAGGAAAAATTTAGGAAAAA
>CAMVNW010000058.1 GCA_947168965.1 uncultured Caryophanales bacterium | reverse complement strand
TAAAGAAGACTATTGATAATAGAGAAGGATGTAAGAATTTTGTTTTTTATGATGGACCTGCAACTGCTAATGGTAAGCCTGGTATTCATCATATGGTAGCAAAAGAACTTAAAGATACTTTTTGTAAGTATAAAACTATGAAAGGTTATCGCGTTCTTAGAAAAGTTGGTTGGGATACTCATGGGCTTCCAGTTGAGGTTCAAGTCGAAAAACAATTAGGTTTTAGTGGTAAAAAAGACATTGAAAATTATGGTATAAAAGAGTTTAATGAAAAATGTCGTGAAAGTGTTTGGGAAAATGAAACTGCTTTTAGAGATTTAACTGATAAAATGGGTCAATTTATTGATGTTAAAAATCCATATATAACTTATGATAATAATTATATTGAGACTGAATGGTGGATTTTAAAGAAGTATTTTGATGCTGGATTATTATACAATGGTTATAAAATTACGCCTTATTGTCCTAGATGTGGAACAAGTTTGTCTTCACATGAGGTTGCTCAAGAGTATAAAGAAATTTCTGTTAATACAGTTATAGTTCCTTTTAAGGTTAAAGGTGATGATTCTTATTTCTTAGCTTGGACAACAACTCCTTGGACTTTAATGGCTAATGTTGCTTTATGTGTTAATCCTGATAGTAAGTATGTTAAAGTTCTTAGTAAAGGATATAAATTTATTTTAGCAGAAGAACTTGCTCCTAAGGTTTTAGGTGATGAATATGAAGTACTAGAAGAGTATACTGGTAAGGATTTAGAGCATACTGAGTATGAACAATTGATGCCATTTTTATCAGTTGATAAGAAAGCATTCTTTGTTACTTTAGCTGATTATGTTACTATGGATGATGGTACTGGTATTGTTCATATCGCACCTGCTTTTGGACAAGATGACTATGAGGTTGGTTTGAAGTATGATTTACCTGTTTTAAATCCTGTTGGAGAAGATGGTAAGTATAATGCTGGTCCATGGGAGGGAAGATTAGTTGTTGACCCTGAACTTGAAGTCGATATTATTAAGTATTTAAGTAGTGAAGATAAATTATTTAAGAAACAAAAAATGGTTCACAATTATCCACATTGTTGGAGATGTAAGACACCTTTGATTTATTATGCTAAACCAAGTTGGTATATTAAAACTACGGCTTATAAAGAAAAAATAATTGAAGCTAATAGTAAAATTAATTGGTATCCTAGTTATGTTGGTGAAAAGAGATTTAATAACTGGTTAGAGAACATGGTTGACTGGGGTATATCTCGTAATAGATATTGGGGTTGCCCTCTTCCAATTTGGACTTGTAGTTGTGGACATACTGAGGTTATTGGTTCTAGAGAAGAATTAGTTGAGAAATCAATAGAAAAAATTGATAGTTCAATTGAACTTCACAGACCATTTATAGATGATGTTCATATCAAATGTTCTAAGTGCGGTGGCACAATGAATCGTGTTACTGATGTACTTGATTGTTGGTTTGATAGTGGCGCAATGCCTTTTGCTCAATATCATTATCCATTTGAAAATAAAGAATTATTTGAGAGTCAATTCCCTGCTGATTTTATTGCTGAAGGTGTTGACCAAACTCGTGGATGGTTCTATACACTTCTTGTTATTTCAACATTTGTTATGGGAGAGTCTTCTTATAAGAATGTATTAGTTAATGATTTACTTTTGGATAAGTATGGTCATAAGATGCATAAGAGTAGGGGAAACGCTATTGAACCATTTGGAATTATCAATGAATATGGCGCAGATACAATAAGATTTTATTTACCATCTGTTTCTCCTGTTTGGACACCAATTAAGTTTGATGTTGATGGATTAAAAGAGATATATTCTAAGTATATAAGTACATTTAAGAATTCTTATTCATTCTTCCAAATGTATGCCAATGCGGATGGAGTAGATCCAAGAGAGTATGATATTCCGGTAAAAAATCGTGAAGACATTGATAAGTGGTTAATATCTAAATTAAATAAGTTAGTAAGAGATGTTACTAGTGCTTTTGATGAATACGATTTAAATAAAGTTACTAGACTTGTAATTCCATTTATAAATGATGATTTATCTAACTGGTATATTAGAAGTAATAGAAGAAGATTCTGGGAAAGTGAGTTAACGGAATCTAAGAAAGCAGTTTATCTTACTACTTATGAGGTACTTATTACTTTATGTAAGTTATGTGCTCCTATAACTCCATTTATTACTGAAGAAATTTATAAGAATTTAACTGGAGAAGAGTCTGTTCATTTAGCTGATTATCCAGTTTATGATGAGTCTTTAATTAATGATGAAGTTGAAGAAAAAATGGATTTAGTTAGAGATATTTGTTCTTTAGGTAGATTTGCTAGAGAGGACGCTAAAATAAAGGTTAGACAACCAATTAGTGAAGTTTTACTTGATAAGAATGTATCTAAATTAATTAATGAATTTGAATCTGTTATTAAGGAAGAATTAAATGTTAAAGAGATAACTTATATTGATAATATGACTGATTATTTAGATTATATTATTAAGCCTAATTTTAGAGAAGTAGGTAAGATGTTTGGAAGTAATGTTGGTGAGTTTACTAAATTACTTGGAACATTATCTGTTAAAGATATTGAAACTTTAAAAACTGATAGTATTAAGGTTGATTTCATGGGTAGTGAGTTAGAGATTACTCCTTCTATGGTATTAATTACTGTTAATGTTAAGGATGGGTATTGTTCTTCTAATAATGGTAGTGTATTTGTTATTTTAAATACTGAGTTAAATGAAGATTTAATTTTAGAGGGACTTGCTCGTGAGATCGTTAGAAAAGTTCAAAGCCTTAGAAAAGATAATGATTATGTAATTACTGATAGAATTAAATTATATTATGATGGTAGTGAAATGATTGATAAGACTATAGATAAATATAGTGATTATATTAAAAATGAAACTTTAGCTGTTGAATTAATTAAAGATTCTAGTTTAGAAGAATCTTATGATATGAATGGAGAGGCAGTTAAGGTTAAGACTGAAAGAATATAAAAACCTCATTAAAGAGGTTTTTTCTTGCTTTTTTTATTTGGATTTGATAATATATTTTGAGTTTAGAGGTGATTTCATGGAAGAATCATATTCATTATATAGAGATATTTCTGTTAATTATTTTTTGAGTAATATAGAACAAATGAATTTAATAAAACTATTGAATAGTAATGATTGTAATTACAGAAATACTGTTGTTTGGAAATTAGTATTAGCAAATATAGGGTTAGTACATAGAGCTGTAATAGTTTTTTTAAAACACAGTAATAAGGTTGAGTATAGAGCTTTGATGAGTTTAGGTATTTTAGGTGCTATTAAAGCGATTGAAAAATATGATTATTCTAAAGGAAAACTATCTACTTATATATACTCTAGTGTGAAAAGGAATTTAAAAGAATTTGAAAAGGAAAATAAGGCTGTTAATATTGAAAAACATTTTTATTCTAAAATTAGTATTTATAATGATTGTATTAATGAGTTTTATTTAAAAAATGGTTGTATTCCATCTTTAAGTTATATAAAGGATCATACTGGTTTAAGAGATTCTGATATTTTATTGATTCAGAGTACATATGATGATGCGATTAGTTTATCTGAGCCTATAGAAGATGATGTAACTTTAGTTGATTGTATCGCTTGTGAAGATTCTTCTGTTCAAGAGATTGTTGAATTGAGAGAGTTGAAAAGAATAGTTGCGGAAAATTTAAAAAAGTTATCTGATGTTGAAATTAAAATATTAAGTTATAGGTATGGTTTAGATAATAATAAACCTATGACACAAGATGAAGTTGCAAAATTATTTAATTATTCCCATCAAAATATATCTAGATTGGAGCGTAAGGCTTTAACCAAATTAAAAAAATTTAAAGATTTAAAAAAATATTATTATGAATAGTAAAGCAACATTAATTGTTTTTGTTTTTTATAAATTCTCTGAGCATTTTTGTA
>CAMVNW010000057.1 GCA_947168965.1 uncultured Caryophanales bacterium | reverse complement strand
AAAAAAAGAATTAATCTTGTAATTCTTCGATTAATTCTTCTTTTGTCATCTTACTATAACCTTTTATACCTTTATTTTTTGCTAATTCTCTTAATTCAGAAACAGTCAAATCTTCTAAATTTAAATCTTTAGCCTCTTCTTCTTCACCCTCTTCAGGTAATTTACCATAAAGAACTAAATGATCAATTTCTTCCTTAGTAATTGTTTCTTTCTCTAATAGTACATTAGCAATTAAATCTAGTAAATCTCTATTTTCTTTTAAAATCTTTTGAGCTTGTTTATAACAATCATCCATAATTTTTCTCATCTCTTGATCTATTTCAAAAGCAACTTGGCTAGAAAAATTACGCGATTTGTTATAATCTCTACCTAAGAAAACACTACCCTCTTGTTGTTCTAATTGAACAGGTCCTAAACTACTCATACCATATTCAGTAACCATAGCACGAGCAATCTTAGTTGCTTGCTCAAAGTCATTATGAGCACCAGTTGTAACTTCATTGAATATCATTTCTTCAGCAACACGACCACCAAGAAGACCAGTAATACGTTCTAATAATTCCTTTTTAGTAGCAGTAAATCTTTCTTCCTTAGGAAGCATCATAGTATATCCACCAGCATAACCACGAGGAATTATAGTAATTTTTTGAACGTCATTAGCACCATCTAGCTTAATACCTAAAACCGCATGACCAGCTTCATGATAAGCAACTAACTTCTTATCATTTTCAGTATACTTCTTACTAGTCTTAGCAGGACCCATTAAAACTCTATCATGAGCTTCATCAATCTCAGACATAGTAATTGCACTTTTATCACGGCGAACAGCTAAAAGAGCAGCTTCATTTAATAAGTTTTCCAAATCCGCACCACTAAATCCAACAGTTCTTTCAGCAATATTCTCTAACTTAACATTCTTAGCAAAAATTTTATTTCTAGCATGAACAGCCAAAATTTCTTTACGTCCCTTACAATCAGGTAAATTAACTTGAACTTGTCTGTCAAAACGTCCAGGTCTTAATAATGCAGGGTCAAGAACATCAGGTCTATTAGTAGCAGCAATGATTATAATACCCTCATTTGCACCAAAACCATCCATCTCAGTAAGTAATTGATTAAGTGTTTGTTCACGTTCATCGTGTCCTCCACCTAAACCTGCACCTCTTTGACGACCAACAGCATCAATTTCATCTATAAAAATTAAACATGGAGCACTTTGCTTAGCTTGTTTAAACATATCTCTTACACGTGAAGCACCAACACCAACAAATAATTCAACAAACTCAGAACCACTTATAAAATAAAATGGAACGTTTGCTTCACCTGCAACTGCACGAGCTAACAATGTCTTACCTGTACCTGGAGGACCAACTAATAAAACACCCTTGGGAATTCTTGCACCTAATTTTTGGAATTTCTTTGGATTCTTTAAGAAATCAATTAATTCAGCAACCTCTTCCTTTTCCTCAGATAATCCTGCAACATCATCAAAAGTTACCTTATTATTATTTTCACTTAAACGAGCTCTACTTCTACCAAAATCCATAGATTTATTAGCACTACCCATTTGTCTAGTTATAAAGTAGAAAGCTGCACCAACAATGATTACCATTGGTAAAACATTTATTATAACAAGCAAAATTGTACTTGAATCAGGATCTGCAGTAGCGTCAATTTTAAAATTATGATCCTTTTGTAAATCCATAATATTAGATATAACCTCATCAGTTAGAGGCATCTTTAATGAAAAATATTCATTAGGACCATAAGTACTAGTAGTACCTTCAATAGTATATAAACCTGCACGAGAATTTGGAGTAATAACAATATCCTTTAAAACATCCTCATGAGCAAATTCAACAAATTCACCATAAGTAATCACATTTACTTTTTTATTTGCTATATTAAGAAAATAAACAACACCCAATATAACTAACAATAAAAATAAATATGGTAATAAACCTTTCTTAACAGTTTTTCTATTCATAAAAACATCCTTTCTAATAATACTTAAGTATTATATCACACTCTTCACCAATTCTTCTATCAAATTTAGATTTTTTAATTCCAGGAATCCAAACAATATTATCAGCACTATCAACTACAATAGGCCATTTATTCCTATCATTAATTGGTATCTTACAGTCAATAAAAATATCTTTAACCTTTCGACTTCCATCCATACCCTTAACAAAAATTCTATCACCATTTTTTCTTGAACGAACATGTAAAGGTAAAACAACTTCAGTACTACATAATCTTATCACATTATTTGTGTTTAGGCTAGTGTTTTTAACCAATTGAATATTTTTTCCATTAGGTAAATTAATAAAAGTATCTAATTCAAAATCATATTCATCACATTGATCACTTTCAACAAACCTAAACTGATCATAACTTCTAACACCTTTAACACCACAAGGCAAATAAACAAAAGAATTAGGCTTAGAAGAACAAATCAAATTATAAACTAATAAAACATGTTTATCATTAATACAATGTAATTTATCACCATAATACTGTTCAAACATTCTATTAATTATTCTAATAATAATTACCTTGTCTAAATCAATTACATTAGGAATATTCAAAACCCCATCAATCAAAACATTATCCAAACTATCTACATATTTGTCTATAAAACAATCATACTCACTTAAAAGATTACTAAATTTATAAAACTTATCATGAACATTAACGTCTTCCTTCTTTAAATCAGGCAAAATATATTTTCTATACCTATTCCTTGCATGAACATCCAAAAAATTAGTTTTATCTATAACATAATGAATACCATTATCTTTATCATACTCCAAAATTTCATCTTTAGTCATATGAATCAAAGGGCGAAGAATACTATAACCACATCTTTCACTAATTCTAGAAAAACCACTATAACCCTTTAAAGAAGACCCTCTAACAATACGCATTAAAATAGTTTCCATCAAATCATCACCATGATGAGCAGTTAAAACGAACCTACAATTATACTTATTAGCCAATTTATCAAAGAAACTATACCTTCTATCACGAGCTTCATTCTCAAAATTATAACCATCATAATTTTCAATCTTCATATATTCAAAAATCAAATCATTTTCAACACAACAATCATAAACAAAATCTTTCTCAGACTCACTTTCAACACGAACATTATGATTTATATGAGCGACAATTACCTTAATACCAGTTTCTTTTTTTAACGTAATAACTAAAGATAATAGTGCCATAGAATCAGGCCCACCACTGCAAGCAACAATAACACTATCTCTAACATTATCAACTAAAAAACTATAAGCCTCATCCATATGACACCTCCTCGAACAATAATTATAAAAGAAAACGAAAAATATATCAAGAAAAAAAACAAATTAAAAATCTGTTTTACCACTTTATCGGACTAATACCATTCTTAACTAAAAATTGATTTGTCTTGCTAAAAGGATGACTTCCAAAAAAACCACGACTTGCTGAAAGTGGACTAGGATGCACACTCTCTATAATAAAATGTTTTTTATTAGTAATTAATTCCTTCTTACTTCTTGCATAACTACCCCATAGTATAAATACAATAGGTTCCTCCCTATCATTCAAATAACGAATAATATTATCAGTAAAAATCTCCCAACCTTTACCCTTATGAGATAAAGGAGTATCCTTAACAACAGTTAAAACACTATTTAATAAAAGAACCCCTTGCTTAGCCCAATCAGTTAACTCATTACCATTTCTAATAATTCCTAAATCATTATATAATTCCTTTAAAATGTTATTTAAAGAAGGAGGACGTCTAACATCATCATGAACAGAAAAAGAAAGACCATGAGCCTCACCCTCGCCATGATAAGGATCCTGACCTAAAATAACAACCTTAACTTCATCATAATCAGTGTATCTTAAAGCATTAAAAACATCACTATACTTAGGATAACATTCATGTCTTTTATACTCACTCTTAACAAAACATCCCAATTTTTCAAAATAATCTTTTTTAAACTCATCCTTTAATACAATATCCCATTTCTTATTAATCATACTACCACCAAATAAATACTACAACAAAAAAAATAAAAAGTAAATACTACTCAATCTTATC
>CAMVNW010000056.1 GCA_947168965.1 uncultured Caryophanales bacterium | reverse complement strand
TAACAATAAAAAAATAGTACTCAATCTAACAATAGATTAAGTACAAAACCAAAAATATTTAGGTGAGTACTCAACATTGGAAAGTTAAGTATTCCCTTTTTTATTATATGAAGAATTCCTTCACTACATACATTCTAACATATTTTAATAAAATAATCAATATGCCAATTAAAAATAAAAATAGACAAAACAAATCTTTTTATGTATAATATATCAAAGGTGATTTATATGACTAAATTGATGTATATACCAAATAAAAAAGAATTAAAAAGCGATGTAGATGCATATCTTTTAGGAATAAAAGACCTAAGTGTAAATATGCCCGATTATTTTACACTAGAAGAAATAAAAAATATAAATACAAAAAAAGAAATATTTATATCCTTAAATAAAAATATGCATTCACAAGATTTAAAACTATTAGAACAAACATTAATAGAATTATCAAAACTAAATATAAAAGGAATATTCTTTTATGATATAGGAGTTTTGAACATAGTTAAAAGATTAAATATAAATATTCCACTAGTTTGGGCTCAAGAACACATGACAACAAACTATGAAACAATAAACTTCTGGTACAATGAAGGAGTAGAATATACACAAGTTTCAGAAGAAATAAAAGAAGAAGAAATTATTAATATAAAACATAATACTAAATCAAAACTAATAGTTCCAATACTAGGATACTTTCCAATGTTTGTTTCACGTCGTCACCTAAAAGAAAATTATTTGAATGAATTTAGTCTAAAAGATAATTCAAAAATAAATTACATAGAAAAAGAAGGAAAGATATATCCAATAGTAGATGAAAATGTAACAACAGTTTATACTAGCTCATATTTAAATGGAATAAAAGAATACTTAAATTTCAAAAAAGAAAATATTGAATATGCATTAATAAATGGATTCTTACTAAAAGAAGAAGATAAAATTATAAACATGTTCAAAACTGTTACGAATGAAAATGTAGAAGAATATAATAATGAAATATCAAATATACTAGATAATAACATTGATACATTCTTCTTACATAAAGACTCAATATATAAGGTGAAGTAAAATGGAAAAAATAGAATTATTAGCGCCAGCAGGAGACTTAGAAAGACTAAAAGTAGCCCTACACTATGGCGCAGACGCAGTTTATATTGGAGGAAATATCTTATCTTTAAGAGCAAATGCACAAAACTTTTCACTTGAAGACATAAAAGAGGGAGTAGAATTTGCTCATAAACTAAATAAAAAAGTATATGTAACAGTAAACATAGTAGTACATAATAAAGAATTAAAACATATAGAAGATTATTTAAAAGAACTAGATAAACTAAACGTAGACGCAATAATCGCAAGCGATCCAGCTATTATAAATATAGCATTAACAAAAACAAATCTACATGTACACTTATCAACACAAGCTTGTACAACAAATAAAGAAGCAGCAATATTCTGGAAAAATAAAGGTGTAGAAAGAATAGTACTTGCTAGAGAAGAATCAAAAGAAGATATATTAGATATAAAAAATAACGTAGATATAGAACTAGAATGCTTTATACATGGTGCGATGTGTTCATCATATAGTGGTAGATGCGTACTATCAAATTATTTAACAAATAGAGACGCTAATCGTGGTGGATGTAGTCAAATATGTAGATGGGACTTTGATTTATTAGATGAAAATAAAAATCCTATAAAAGGAGAAAAACCATTTACATTCTGTACAAAAGATTTATCAATGTTAAAATATATTCCTGATATGATAGAAATGAATATTTCATCATTAAAAATAGAAGGAAGAATGAGATCATTATATTATGTCGCAACAGTAGTTGGAATATACAGAAAAGCAATAGATGAATACTATCACAATAAAGAAAAATATGAATATAATAAAGAGTACGAAAGAATATTAAGAAACTGTGCGAATAGAGATAACGTTCCACAATTCTTTAATAATAAGTACGACGAAACATGCAGCTACTATAATGGAAGACAAGAAATATCAAATCAAGACTTTTTAGGTATAATTTTAGACTATGATGGAAAATATATGACTATAGAACAAAGAAACTACTTTAAAGTAGGAGATACTATAGAAATATTTGGACCAAATAAAGAATATACACTTAAAATAAAAGAAATGTATGATGAAGATATGAATCCACTAGATGTAGCTAGACATCCAAGGCAAATTATTAAAATTAGAGTAGAAAAAAAAGTAGAAAAATGGGATTTGATAAGAATAAAAAAATAGTTGACAAAACAAACAAAGTGTAGTATCATTTTGTAGGTCAAAAAAAATATGAGGTGAAAACATGACAAAAGAAACTTATTTAACTGAAGAGGGTTTAAAGTCAATTGAAGAAGAATTAAATTATTTAAAAACAGAAAAAAGACCAGAAGTAATTAATGCATTAAAAGAAGCTCGTGCATTAGGAGATTTATCTGAAAATGCTGAATACGATGCAGCACGTGCAGAACAAGCAACAGTAGAAGCAAAAATCGTGGAATTAGAGCAAATGATTGAACATGCAGTTATAATTAAAGAAGTAAAAACAGACAAAGTTTCAATAGGAAATAATGTTAAAATAGAATATATTGAAGACAAAGAAACAGATGAATATTCAATTGTCGGAAGTAAAGAAGCAGATCCATTTAACAATAGAATCTCAAATGAATCACCAATCGCTCAAGCAATAATTGGTAAAAAAGTTGGAGATATTGTTAAAGTAGCAAGCCCAAACGGTGAATATGAAGTAAAAATACTAGAAATAAGCTAGTATTTTTTTGACAGAAAATATAAAATATGATAATATATTCGCATTTAAGAGAGAAGGAACAAAATGGGTTTGAGTTTAAGCCAAGAAGTATTAAATTTCATAAATGCATGTGATAATGATTTTTATAAAAATATTTATAAAAACGAAAATATTGAAATTGCGACAAAATACATAAAAGTGCTAGAAAATATAAAAAAAACAAATGATTCAAATATTGTATCAGCATTGATCAATAAATTGAAATTTATACGTGCACAAATTAATTCAATGAATAATAAAAAACAATCGACAGAAAATGAGTTGAATTTAATTCCATTAAGTGTAACAGATTATATAATTAACCTTGTAAAAGAAAAACGTGTTACAGATTCGCTTGAAATAGCACGATACGTATATATAGAGTTATCAAAAGTACTATACTACGATATATCATATGTAAAACAAGAAGATCCTGAAATAAAAAGAATAATATGTAATGCTCCAGTAGATTTAAAAAACGAAAAAATTTTCTCATATGTAGTATGTACTCAATGGTTAAAATTGTATTCATACATATTAAACGAATTTGGTATAAATGTAAAACTTAAAAATATAAAAGGCCAAGATCATGTATGGGGAGAGATAGAATTAAATGATAATGAAATAGTAGTATTAGACGCAACAGATTACATAAATGCATCGATAGATTTAAGTAATTCAAAATCAACAAGCGAAACAGTTGGATTTGTTGTACTACCTAAAAAATATACAGGAATTAGACTATATAATATTTTTAATAATATAGATGATATAGACACAATAAAAGAAGTAAAAAAACATTATGAATTAAATCGTGAACTAGATATGACATTAGGTTATATAACTGATAACTTATATCAAGATGAAATAATAATACAAGAAAATGATATTTTTAATTATAGAAAATCGTTAACAATCAAATCACAAGAATTAAAAAAAATTATAGAACAAACTAATGATTTTTTTAATAATCTTAAAACACCGACAAATATGGATGGATATGAAATTTATGCCTACTATGAAAAATTTAGAAAAAAATTACCTAAAATCATATCATCAAATATAGCCCATGATACAATTTATGTAGATTCGTTTTTTTACAAACAAAATAAAATGAGAGATAAATTTTTAAATGCACCAATAGAATACTTAATGTATTTAGAAGAACTTGTATATAAAAGATATTATAATTACATATCCTTAAAAGAAGGAAATTATAATGAATTATTAGAAAGAATAAAAAGAGGAAATATTAAAAGTGAAGAATTAACACAACAGATTTTGAAAAGACAAATGCAAATTGCTGAAGTAAATAGAAATATAAACTATTACTATGCAATTGATAAAATGCAGTTTTATAAACCATGTACAGGTGAAATTACAGAAATAAAACTATATGAACCGATGATGGGACAAAAATCATTTAATAGTATAGAAAAATATAAAAAATTTACAAAAAAAATAATAATAAAATAATTTAGCACTCGCACTTGACAAGTGCTAAAATAATGGTATAATTAAAAGTGAGTGGAAAACACCCACTTTTTTAGTACATAAAAAGGAGGTAATAATATGAATCAAAATCC
>CAMVNW010000055.1 GCA_947168965.1 uncultured Caryophanales bacterium | reverse complement strand
GATATTGATAAGGTTATTGATGCTTTAATTACTGAGGATCAAAATCGTAAATTAAGAGGAGAGTAGTATGTCAAGAGGATATATGTCTAGCCGTTATTCTGATTATGTATGTTATATTTGCGGAGATATTTTTAAAACAATTGATCATGGAACTGGTAGAGAAAAGAAGTATACTATTAAACAAATGTATTGTCCTATTTGTATGACTGAGACTGATCATATTAGGTTGGGCGATAAGGATATTGTTAGATTTGAATTGGAATCCAAAAACATTTTAGAGGGAATGGATTATGAGGTATATAATTTATTAACTAAAAATGATTATAAGGAAAAAACTAGATAAGAGATTATTCTCTTTTTGTTTATGGTGATTTATGAGTGATATTGAGTATTTAAAGAAGTATTATAGTGGTGATATTGATAATGCATTGAAGTTACTTGAAAGTGGTGTTCCTGTTCAATATATTGTAGGTAATGTTGATTTTTATGGTTATAATTTTCTTGTTAATAAAAATGTATTAATTCCAAGGTTTGAGACTGAGGAATTGGTTGATAGAACTATTAAGTATGTTCAAAAGTTTTTTAATAATCCTGTTAGGATTGTTGATTTAGGTTGTGGAAGTGGATGTATAAGTATAACTTTATCTAAAGAGTTAGGTTTAACTGTGGATGCGGTTGATATTAGTTCTGATGCATTAGATGTAGCTCGTGAGAATTGTATTAAAAATAATGCTTCTGTTAATTTTTATTTGGGTAATATGTTGGAACCTCTTCATGATAGGTATGATGTTATTATTAGCAATCCTCCTTATATTTCTTATGATGAGGAAATTGATGAGATTGTTAAAAAAAATGAGCCTAGTCTTGCTTTATATGCGGATAATGATGGATTATATTTTTATGAAGAGATTCTTAAGAATTGTAAGAAATATTTGAATGATAGATTTATGATTGCTTTTGAGATTGGGTGTACTCAAGGTGATAAGATTAAGAATATAGCTTTAAAATATTTGGGTGATGTTTCTGTTTCAGTTGAAAAGGATTTATCTGATAGAGATAGGTTTGTATTTATTTTTAATTAGTTATGTAGTGTTTTTGTAGTAAAACACTACATTTTTTGTTGACTTTGTTTTTTTTATGTGTTAATATCGTTTTAGGAGTGTTGAAATATGGGAAAGAAAACTAGTCCAATAAATGTAATGGTGGATGATGAAACAAAGAAAGAGGCAACTGAAATTTTGAAGGAGGTCGGTCTTAGTATGAGTACCGCAATTAATTTATTTTTAAAACAAGTTATTAATCATAATGGTTTGCCATTTGAAGTTAGTAGAAAACCAAATGAAGACACTTTACGAGCTTTAAGAGCAGCACAAGATATTATTGATAATCCTGATAAGTATCCTACTTATCATAGTAGAGAAGAATTAAAGGCTTCTTTATTATCAGATGACGAAGTATAATGTTAGATATTCTCGTGATTTTAAAAAGTGTCTGAAAAAGGTTACAAAGCAAGGAAAAAATATTGAAAAATTATTAGATCTGGTTGATAAATTAGTTTATAAGGAACCATTGGAAGCGAAATATAGAAATCATAAACTTTCTAATGATGGCTATTTTTCTGATTGTTATGAATGTCATATAGAACCAGATTGGTTATTAGTTTATAAATATTTTGATGATCAACTTGTTTTATTATTGGTTACAACTGGTAGTCATAGTGATTTATTTTAGTGATAAGTAGTTAATTCTACTTTTTTCTTTTGTTTATTTGTTATATAATTAAAATGGTGATTATATGGAAGAAAAATTTTATAAGTATGCTTGTTTATTATTAGATAAGGGTTTAAATATAAAAAAAGGACAACCTTTGGTTATTACTGCTCCTATAGAGTCTATCGAATTTATTCGTGTTTTATCTAAATGTTGTTTAGATAGAGGGGTTACTGATATTTATTATGATTGGTTTGATGATGAGTTAAAACATCAACAATTGTTATATTTATCTGATGATGATATTTCTAATAGTTTATTTTTTAATAAGAAGATTTATGATGAATATGCTGAAAAAGATGGTGCTTTTTTAATGTTAGTTTCTGAGGATCCAGATATAATGAGTGATGTTGATAGTTCTAAATTGGCGCATGCATCTTTTATTTCTCGTACTAGTAGACCTCTTTATAAGAAGCGTCAATCTACTAATGATGTTGCTTGGTGTATTGCTTCTGTATCTACTTATGGATGGGCTAAAAAGGTGTTTAATGATTGTGAAGATTCTGTAAATAAATTATGGAATTTGATTTTTTCTATTTGTTTAGTTGATTCTAGTGATCCTAGTGATGAATGGGAAAATAAGTTAATGATTAGTTCTAAAAGATGTGATGTATTAAATAAGTTAAATATTAAAACTTTACATTACACTAATAGTTTAGGCACTGATTTATATGTTGGTTTATCTCGTGGTACTAAATGGTGTGGCGCTGGTGAATATATGCCTAATGGCAGGAGAATAGTTGCGAATATACCTACTGAAGAAATATTTACTAGTCCTAATAGATTAGAGACTAGTGGTATTGTTTATAGTTCTAAACCACTTGTTTATAATGGGTATATTATTGATGATTTTTGGATTAAGTTTTCTGATGGAAAGGTTATAGATTTTGATGCTTCTAAGGGAAAGGATATTTTAGAGAGTATTATTAATGGTGATGAGACTTCATGTTATTTAGGAGAGTGTGCATTAGTTCCTTATGATAGTCCAATTTCCAATAGTGGTGTTATATTTTATACTACCTTGTTTGATGAGAATGCTTCTTGTCATTTGGCATTAGGTACTGGTTTTCCTAATACTTTAGATGGTACCGATGGAAAAAGTCGTGATGAATTAATTGAAATGGGTCTTAATGTGAGTGATGTTCATGTTGATTTTATGATTGGTACTAGTGATTTAAAGATAGAGGGTATTACTTATGATGGTGATAGTGTTTTAATATTTAGTAATGGTAATTTTAGTGTAGAGTGTTAAATAAATTGACAAATTGTATGTTTTTTTATACAATATAGATGGGATAAAGAGAGGTGACTTTAATGTATCAAGAAAGATTTATGTTGACTAGTCAAGATATACTAGATAAGGAATTTAAGGTTGATACAAGAGGTTATAGACCACAAGAGGTTGATAAGTTTTTAGACATTGTTATAAGAGATTATGATGAGTTTAATTCTTGCATTAGTAATTTAGAGGAAAATAATAAAACTTTGATGGAAGAAAATATGCGTTTAAAACAACAAATACGTAATTTAACTATGAAATTGGAAACAATTCAAGATAATACAAGCAATGGAACTAATACTGCTGATGTGTTAAGAAGATTATCAAATCTTGAAAAAATAATTTATGGAAAAAATAATTAATCGGACAAACGCTGCATTTTTATAATGTAGAGGAAAGTCCATGCTCGCACAATCTGTGATGATTGTAGTGTTCGTGCGTAGGGAAAAAATAACCTACGGTAGATTTTATCTAACGGCGTCTAGATAACCTAAGTCTTTGATATGGTTACGGACATAAAGTGCCATAGTGACGAACTATTCAGAAATGGATAGAGTGGAACGCGGTAAACCCCACGAGCGAGAAACCCAAAATATGGTAGGGGAGCTTAAGTTTGAGAATTCGAATTAAACTTAGGATTGGAGTAATCCAATAGATAAATGTTTGTCGCCTAATTAGGTACAGAACATGGCTTATATGATTAATTATGTTTTGAAAGTTGGTGTAATATGAAAGAAATTGGAGAAAAGTTAAAAGAGGCTCGTGAAAATATGGGTATTTCTGTTGAAGAGGTATCTAGTGATTTGAATGTAAATGTTAAGCAGATTAATGATATTGAATCTGGAAATATGGAAGCTTTTAAGGATGTTTTTTATTTAAAATATTTTATTAGAGATTATGCTAAATATTTAGGTCTTAATAAAGAGGATTTAGTTGATGAATTTAATGAGTATTTATTTGACTATACTTCTAAATTGTCTTTAGAAGAAATTAGAAAAGCCCAAAAAGAAGAAAAAAAAGATAAGATTGAGAATAAAATTAAATCTCCATATACTATAGAAAGAAAAAGTGGTTTTTATATTCCACCAATTATTATATATATTTTAATAGGAATTTTAATTGTTGTGTTATTATTCCTAATTATAATGAGTGTTTAGGGAGTGTTTATGAATTTACCTAATAGAATAAGTTTTTCAAGAATTGTTATTGCTTTATTAATTGTTGTTATTTTATTGTTTCCTTTTGATTCTGCAGGTTTAACTACTTTAAAGATTTTTGTTAACGAATCAATTGTCGTTGATATTAAATATATAATTGTAGGTGTTTTATTTGTTGTTGCATCTTTTACTGATTTTTTAGATGGTTATGTTGCTAAAAAGAATAATTGTAATACTGATTTTGGTAAAATGATTGATGCGATTGCTGATAAGGTCCTTATTGATTCTGTTTTAGTTTTACTTGCTACTATTGGATTTATTCATCCTGCTATTGCTGTTATTGTTATGATTAGGGATGTTGCAGTAGATTCTATTAAAAGATATGCTGCTTCATGTGGTATAGTAGTAGGTAGTAGTAAGTTAGCTCGTGTTAAAACATTTTTATTTATGATATCAATTTCTATGATATTATTCTATAATTTACCATTTGAGCTATTTAATTTAAAGATTGCTGATATTTTATTGGTTGTAGCAACTATTATTTCCATAGTATCAGGTTTTGAATATTATGGTTTTTTAAGGAATAGATAGTTATCTATCTTTTTTTT
>CAMVNW010000054.1 GCA_947168965.1 uncultured Caryophanales bacterium | reverse complement strand
GTTTTATAGACAACAAACTTCATATAGGATTACAAAATGGTAAAGATTCATTTGAGCACAGCATTTTCTCAGAAATAAATGAAGAACAGGTTACAAACGAAATTTCAAAAGACATAAAACTAATTACAGATTTTGTCGATGAATTGAGTTTAGATAACACATTATTCAGAAGGGAGGTGTAGTATGGAATTAACAACTATTTTAATTATAGTAGGTATAGTACTATTTATCTTAGTAATATGGTACATTTCAGTATCTAATAAATTAAATAGAGCTGTAGTTAAAATTGATGAATCCCTTTCTGGAATTGATGTTGCATTAACTAAAAGGTATGATGTATTAACAAAAATGATTGATGTAGTTAAAGCATATGCAAAACATGAAAAAGAAACATTGTTTGAAGTAATTAATCTTAGAAAAGACATGACAATGCAAGAAAAAAATGACGCAAATAAAGCTATGGATGAAAACTTCAAAAGAATAAATATAGTTGCAGAAAACTATCCAGAATTAAAATCAAGTGAAAACTATAAAACATTACAACAATCTATAGCAGACGTTGAAGAACATTTGCAAGCATCAAGAAGACTTTACAATTCAAATGTTTCGTTATTTAATCAAATGTTAGTTACATTCCCAACTAGCAGTATTGCTAAAAATAAAGGATTAACTAAAAAAGATTTCTTTGAAGCAGATGAAACTAAAAAAGAAGATGTTAAAATAGATTTATAAAAGACGATTATATAAATCGTTTTTTTTTGAATAAAAAATAAAAATCGTTACATAATAAAAATGGTGATAAAATGGAAAATAATGAAAAAAATGAAACAAATGAAACAAAAAATGCAACAGAAAATCAAAATAGTGAAAACATAAATGCATTAGACGAAATATGTAAAGGCGCATGTATGGGAATGGATGCCATACACTTCATACTAGAAAAAGTAGATAATAACGACTTAAAAGAATACCTACAAAAAGACTACGAAAAGTATAATAAAATAAAAGAAGAAATAGAAGAAATATATCCAGAATATAATGATGGTAAACCACATGAAACAAGTGCTTTAAATAAAGCAAGAACTTGGTACGGAATAGAAATGAAAACACTAACAGATGATACAACAAGTAAGCTTGCAGAACTATTATTACAAGGAATAAACATGGGAATAATAGAAGGAAGAAGAATACTAAATAAAAAAGAAATAGACGCACATGTAAACGAAATAGTGTCAGAATATGTTAGTATGCAAGAGATGAGTATGGAAGTACTAAAAAAATATTTATAAATTTATAAAAAACTATTTTATAGAAAATAGTGAATGTGCTATAATTAAAAAGAGCCTATCAGTTCTCGAAAAGAGAGCTGATATTTTTTTTAGGGAGGTATTTTATGACAAAATATGTATTTGTAACTGGTGGTGTTGTATCAGGATTAGGTAAGGGAATTACAGCGTCATCATTAGCTCTTTTATTAAAATCACGTGGATATAAAGTATTCATGCAAAAATTTGACCCTTATATTAATGTTGATCCAGGAACAATGAACCCTATTCAACATGGAGAAGTATTCGTAACATACGACGGATGCGAAACAGACCTAGACTTAGGACATTACGAAAGATTTATAGATGAAGAATTAAACTACACATCAAACATAACAAGCGGAAAAATATATTCATCAGTAATAGAAAAAGAAAGAAGAGGAGACTACTTAGGAGCAACAGTACAAATGGTTCCTCACGTAACAAATGAAATAAAAAACAAAGTATACGAAGCAGGAAATGTAACAGGAGCAGACATAGTAATAACAGAAATAGGAGGAACAGTTGGAGATATTGAATCACAATCAATGATAGAAGCACTAAGACAAATTCAATATGAAAAAGGAACAGAAAATACATTTTTTGTACACTGTACACTTATTCCATACATCTATGGCTCAAACGAACTAAAAACAAAACCAACACAAAATAGTGTTAGAGACTTAAGAAATATGGGAATAAGACCAGATGCACTAGTTTGTAGAGCGCCATTTGAAACAGGAGAAAACATAAAGAAAAAACTATCACTTTTCTGTTCAGTACCAACAGAAAACGTAATAGACTCAATAGACGTAAAAAACATATACGAAATACCAATTAACTACTATAAACAAAAATTTGATGAAATAGTACTAAAACAATTTAATTTACCAATAAAAAAAGCAAACTTAAAATATTGGGAAGACTTAATAAAAACAGTAGACAATCTAAAAAATGAAGTAGAAATATCACTAGTAGGAAAATATGTAGAACTACACGATGCATATATATCAGTAGCAGAAGCATTAAAACATGCTGGATATAAATACAATACAAAAGTAAACATCAATTGGGTTGACTCAGAAGACTTGGAAAGTGATAATGTAAATCTAAAAGACGTATTCAAAAACTCAAAAGGAATATTAGTTCCAGGAGGATTTGGTACACGTGGTACAAACGGAAAAATAAAAGCAATCAACTACGCAAGAACAAATAAAATACCATTTTTAGGAATATGCTTAGGAATGCAACTAGCTGTAATTGAATTTGCGCAAAACGTATTAAAACTAGAAGACGCAACATCAACAGAATTTGATCCAACATGTAAAAATCCAATAATAGACCTAATGGCAGATCAAAAATCAGTAAGCAACATGGGAGGAACATTAAGACTAGGAAACTACGAATGTACACTAGTACCAAATACATTAGCAAGTAAAATATATAAAGAAGAAAAAATACTAGAACGTCATAGACATAGATATGAATTTAATAATAAATATAAAGAACAACTAGAAGCAAAAGGAATGGTATTCTCAGGAATTAATGAAGCAAACAACCTAGTAGAAATAATAGAACTAAAAGATCATCCACACTTTATAGCAAGTCAATTCCACCCAGAATTTAAAAGCCGTCCAACAAGGCCACATCCATTATTTGATTCATTCATTAAAGCTAGTATAAAATAGGAGAAATAATGGATAATATATTAACATGTGCAATAATAGGGGCAATCATTGGAGGCATTATAGGATTTATAAATTACATGAAAAATAAAAAAATGTAAAAACCTATAGAAAATAAAGAATATTTGAAGATTTATATTTATAAGTCTTCTTTTTTATGCTATAATTAATCCGATGGTGATTTTATGAAAATGAAAATTATGGATGTAAACTTAAACTATCAAAGATATGGAAATATTGAAGGAAAAACAATAGTCTTGTTACACGGTTGGGGACAAAATATTGAAATGATGAAACCAATTGGTGATAGATTCACTAAAGACTTTGATATTGTAATCTTTGACTTACCAGGATTTGGAAAAAGTAGTGAACCAAAAGAAGTTTTTTCGTGCTATGACTATGTCGAATTAATACATAAGGCATTAGAAGAATTAAAAGTAGAAAAACCAATAATAATTGGACATTCATTTGGTGGAAAACTAGGACTATTATATGCAAGCAAGTATGAAACAGAAAAACTAGTTTGCCTAGCAAGTCCATTCTGTAAAGAAATACAAAAAGTCACTATGAAAGCAAGACTTCTAAAAATACTAAAAAAAGTACCAGTATTAAATAAATTAGAAGACTTTGCTAAAAGACACATGGGCTCTACAGACTATAGAAATGCAAGTGGAGTTATGAGAAATATATTAGTAGGTCACGTAAACCTAGATATAAAAGAAGATATCAAAAAAATAAAATGTCCTACACTACTAATATGGGGTACTAATGATGAAGCAGTATCAATAGAAAGAGCATATGAATTAGAAAAACTAATAAAAGATGCAGGATTAGTAGTATATGAAGGATGCACACATTATGCATACCTAGAAAGATTGGGACAAACAATAAGCGTATTAAAAAGCTTTTTAGGATAGGAGTATAAACATGAAAATAAAAGTTGGAGTTATATTCGGTGGGGAAACAGTTGAACATGAAGTAAGTATTATTTCAGCAATACAAGCAATAAACAACATGGATAGAAATAAATACGATATTATTCCTATATATATTGGAAAAGATAGAACATGGTATACAGGAAAAATGTTAGAAGATATAAATATTTATAAAGATATGGATTTATTAAAAAGATATGCAAAAAAAGTTACACTTTGTAAAAAAGATAACACTTATTTCTTAGTAAAAACAAACGGATTATTTAGAAAAGATGTAGCAGAACTTGATGTAGCATTCCCAATAGTACATGGAATAAACGTAGAAGATGGAACACTACAAGGATACCTAGACACAATAGGAATCCCATATGTAGGAAGTAGAGTACTTGGAGCTGCTTTAGGACAAGACAAAGTAGTAATGAAACAAGTATTTGCTGCAGAAGACATTCCAGTAGTACCATACACATGGTTCTATGACACAGAATACTATACATCAAAAGAAGAAATAGAAAAGAAAGTAAAAAAATTAGGATATCCAGTTATAATAAAACCAGCAAATCTTGGAAGTAGTGTTGGTATATCAATAGCAAGAACAGAAGACGAATTAGAAAAATCAATAGAAGAAGCAATCGAATACGATACAAAAATAGTAGTAGAAAAAGTAATAGAAAACATGACAGAAGTAAACTGTAGTGTACTAGGAAACTATCAATCACAACAAACAGGAGTACTAGAAGAAGTTATGGGAGCAGACGAATTCCTATCATATCAAGACAAATATCTTGGTGGAGGAAAAACAAAAGGTTCAAAAGGAATGGCTAGTACAAATAGAGTAATACCAGCAAGAATTAGTGATGATCTAACAAAAGAAATAAAAGAAACATCTAAAAAAGTATTCAGAGCACTAAACCTAAGTGGTGTATGTAGAATAGACTACATAATAGATAAAAAGAATAACAAATTCTATGTAAATGAACCAAATACAATACCAGGAAGTCTATCATTCTATCTATGGGAACCAGCAGGAAAACCATACAATGAATTACTAGACGATATGATTAATATCGCAATAAAAGACTTCAAAAATAGAAGCAGTAAAACATATTCATTCGAAACAAATATATTAAGTAACTGTAATGGATTAAAAGGTTCAAAAGGAATGAAAGTTAACTAAGAGGATAAAACCTCTTTTTTTCTT
>CAMVNW010000053.1 GCA_947168965.1 uncultured Caryophanales bacterium | reverse complement strand
TCATTAACACATTCCATATCATCTAAATGATACTTAACACCCTTAATAATTTGATAATCCTCATGCCCTTTACCTAAAATAAGTAAAACATCATTATCACTTAACATAGAAACTCCCTTATCAATAGCTGACTTTCTATCAAAAATAACCTCATAATTCTTATTATGAACTCCTTCTAATATATCATTCATAATAACATTTGGATCTTCATTTCTAGGATTATCATTAGTAAATATTACATAATCACTATTGTCACTAGCAATTCCACCCATTATAGGTCTTTTTAAACTATCCCTATTACCACCACAACCAATAATAGTAATAATTCTACCCTTACAAAACTCATGAGCATTATCCAAAACCTTTTTAACCGCATCAGGCTTATGAGCATAATCAACAAAAATACTATTAGTGCCAAACTTAACCATTTCCATTCTACCCCTTGGAGCCTTAACATCTAAAGATAAAATAGAATCAATATCAAACCCAAAACTATTAATAAGCATAACAGCCATCATATAATTATAAATGTTATACTTACCTACCATATCAATAGTCTTAGAATAAGTTTTACCTAAATAATCAAACTTAAAATCTATTCCTAAATTAGTAAGTTTTATATCATAGATACTGACATCACCCTTATTCTCACTGATAGTAACATTATTATTACCATCAACTAAAAACATACTACTGTGATCATCATCAATATTTATAACACAGTTTTTATTACCTCTTAACATATGGAATAACTTAACTTTGCAAGAAGCATATGCCTCAATAGTTTTATGATAATCTAAATGATCTTGACTAATATTAGTAAAACCACAAGCATCAAACTCTAAACCATAAACACGATTTAAATCAAGTGCGTGACTACTAACCTCCATAACAACATATTCCATATTATTATCTACACATTCAGATAATATTCCATATAACTCATCAATCAAAGGAGTTGTATTATTTAACTCACGAACAAAATCATCCATGTAAAATCCAATAGTACCAATATAAGCAACTTTACAACCTAAATCCTTTAACATATTATAAACCAAGAAACAAGTTGTAGTCTTACCACTAGTACCAGTTACACCAATTAACTTTAAACCTTTTACTTTATCATAATAAGTATTATAAATATAATCTAAATAATATTGATTTGTATTATCAACACGAACAGTTTCAACAGGATAATCACCTGTTTCACAAATAATCTTACTTGCTCCATTATCAATAGCCGCTTCAATATAATCATGTCCATCAGTGTCTACTCCACGTAAAGCAATAAAAGTATCACCATTCTTAACTTTTCTTGAATCAGTAACTAACATATTTCCTCCTATTCATTAAATATATCAGGTAAATCATTTTCTAATAATACATATGCATCATTACCGCAATCTCTACCCACAATATTAAATGCTTCCTTTACATCATCTATTACATATAAATTAGACTCATCATAATTATTATCCTTTAAAGCATCTTGAATAGCCTTAGTTTGCTTATGTCCAACTAAAATTACCTTGTCACAAACTTTACTAATCTCTACACCAAACTGATAATTATAATCATACTCTTTATCTTTTAACTCAATCATACCAGGAGTAACAATAACTTTCTCACCAGGCATCAAAGATAAAGCTTCAACAGCCATACTAGATCCAACTGGATTAGAATTATAAGCATCATCAATTATATTAATATTACCCATTTTCTTCATTTGTAAACGATGTTCAATAGGCTTAATACTTCTAACACCTCTTTGAATATCAGAAATAGACATACCTAACTCATGACTTAAAGCAATACCAGCTAAAATATTATAAATATTTGCTCTACCAATTAAAGAACTAGAAAATTCATAATCAGATCCATCAATATTTACTTTAAAACTCATACCTTTATATGTATATTTAATATCAAAAGCTCGATAATCACAATCATTATCAATACCTACCCAAACAATACGGCAATCATTCTTAATAGAATAACCAACTTGCTTAGGATCATCAGCATTCAAAACACCAATACCATCATGAGGTAAAGACTCAATCAATTCAAACTTAGTCTTAATAATATTTTCCTCAGTCTTAAAACTATCTAAGTGAGCGACCCCTATACGAGTTAAAATACCATACTTAGGATGAACAAAATCACATAACTCCTTAATTTGTCCAACCTCACAAGCACCCATTTCAGCAATAAAATACTCTAAAAACTTATCCATCTTATTATTAATAGTAAGCATCAATCCATAAGGAGTATTATAATTTTGAGGAGTTGGCATAACATCAAACTTAACCTTCATAATATCAGCTAAAATATTCTTACTACTAGTCTTTCCATAACTTCCAGTAACCCCAATAACACTCATACGATTCATATCATGTAGTTTTCTATTTGCCATATTATAAAAATGTAAATAAACTAACTTCTCAATAGGTTTATTAATAACATTAACTAAATATATTACAAAATTATTTAAACTAGCTAGTACCCCAAATATTAAATAAACAAAATTACTGTCTTTAAATAAAATAACTAAAATAACATATAGAATTAATAAAGTAATACACATTCTACCAATTCTTTTAGTAAACTTTAAACCAATCTTAACTTGTTCAAATTTTAAATAATCATAATAATAAATAAACATTATGAAATAGAATATTGCCATTAACCATCCTATATCAATACCAAATAATCCAACAACACCAATTATTAAAAATAACCAATCATAAGTTAAAATAGATTTTCTAGAATTACTAAAAATCCATTTGATATACCTATTAGAATTATTATAAAAATTCTGTTGTAACATATGAAAACTTTTCTTACTTCTTAAAATAACATACAAGAAATAAGTAATAAAAAATAAAAACTTACCCATAAACTCACCTTCTATTTAAATTATATCACAACAAAAACAAAAACCATATATGATTAAAGAAAAAAAGTGTTAATAAACACTATTTCTAAATTCAGCGTCTATAACACTTTCATAAGTATTATTAATAAAATCACGATTAAAATTACTATTATATAAATAATGACTAACCTCATAATCACTACTATACTGATCAAACGGTATCAACATAAAATTACGTAAATTAGTATCATAATAATCAACAATAGGAATACTCCTAATATTATCAATAGTAATCTCATCATCTGTCTTAGTAACACTAACCTTAGAAAGCAATCCAAATTGATAAGCATTCCTAAAAGTCTCATCCGTACGATCAACAATATAATCCGCACTAACAAAATTACCTAAAGAATAATAAACTAAAGTATCATGTACTCCATGAATCCATTTAATTGGTTGAATTGAATGAGAATGATTACCAATAACAATATCAACACCCAACTCATTAAAATAATTAGCTAAAAACTCTTGCTCACTATTAGGAGTAAAAGTAAACTCATCACCCCAATGAACCATAACGACTAAAACATCAACCTTATCACGTAAAAATTTAACTTCGTTCTTAATTAAATTTAAATATTCATCAGTAATTACCCCATTATCAGGTTCACGATATAAACCCAAAGAATATCTTAAATCATAAGGAATCCATTGATTAGTTCCATAAGTATAAGATAAAAAGCCAAACTTAATACCATTACTATCAATAATATTCTTAGAAACATCCCGACTCTCATCATAAACTCCAACAGGTAAAATATCAGAATTATCCTTAAAATAGTTAAAAGTAGAAACACGTCCTGCAAGTCCCCTGTCATTTGAATGATTATTAGATAAGCTCATAACATCCATACCAAGATTAATAACTTGATCCCCAACAAAAGTAGGAGCGCAAAAACTATAACCAACACCGCTTAATTCCATAGTTCCATCAGTAATAACAACTTCCATATTTCCTATACTTAAATCATCATCAGAAAAAAACTTATTTACCAAAGAAAAATATAGATTATTATCCTCACCATTTCTTAAAGCACTATAATAAGGTTCCTCATAAAGAAAATCACCCACTATAGTTAATTCAGAACTATGCTTTTCTGGAATATACGGTATTTCAGGAATAAAATTATAATCATGATTAGAAAATAAACTTGTAGAATTAAAAGCATTAGAAAAAATATAAATTCCTAAAAAAACAATAACTATTAAAAATATAAAACCAATCTTACCCTTCATTTAAACACCTACTTACGGACAATACTCTTTAACTTATCAATAGGTGATCTAAAAGATGGGAAAGCCTTAATAAGTCTTTTATGAAAAATAGACTTACTAAATAATAACTCCCTAACCCTCTTAGTAATTTCTTCTGTACTATCCTTCGCAACATTAGTTATTGTACCCTTCATATTTTCAATAATACCAAAAGAAACACCAAAATCAATCAAAAATAAAACTAAAATAAAAATAAAAACTATATTATTAAAATTAATTATACTTGAAACAAAAGGATTTAAAAAATAAACAACCAAGACTCCAAGAACTCCAAAAGGAATCATAGTAGCCGCACAAATACGACCATTTAAATTAAACTTATATTCACTATAATCCCACCATCTTGCTTTAAATAATTTTTCCATAATATAACTTGTAGAATACTCCAAAATAGAACAAACTACTATAGACATTAAAAAAAGCAATAAAACACTATACTTAAACCTGTCTAAAAATATAATCAATAATAAACAACCAACACCATATATTGGACAATAAGGACCAATTAAAAATCCCCTATTAACCAATTTTTTATCAGTAAATAGAGTCCATATAACCTCCATAGTCCATCCAATTAATGAATATATAATAAATAAAGAAAAATACTTTTTAAAAACCAACATATATCCTCCTACAATAAATACATTATACCAAAATATTTAATAAAAAAAAAGACATAAAAATATAACAAAATCATATAATCAAATGGGTGATAATTTGAAATTTGACATAGGAGATTTAGTAACTAGAAAATCTCATAATAATGATACAGTATTCATCATAACAGATATATTAGATGACGTCTATTATCTTAAAGGACAAAATGTAAGACTAATAGCGGACTCATATATAGAAGACTTAAATAAATACGATAACAAAGACATAGAAAATGAAAATACATTCCTAGAAAGACTAAAAAAACATGAAACACTAGATAGAACAGATTACTTCTATATACCAGGAAAAATATTACATATTGATGGAGATAACGAATATCTAGATAGGTGTTTAAAATTTTATGAAGAAGCAAATATATGGGCAATGGGAATAAACGAAACAGAAGAAAAAATACCAACAAAAATTAAAACATGGCTTGAAGAATATAAACCAAATATCGTAATTATAACTGGACATGATGCATACTATAAAAGAAAAGAAAATAAAGACATTAATGACTCCTATAAAAACAGTTCAAATTTTATAAAAGCAGTTCAAGAAGCAAGATTATATGAAAGAGATCATGACAAATTAATAATAATTGCAGGAGCATGTCAATCAAATTATGAAGAACTAATTAAAGCAGGAGCAAACTTTGCATCAAGTCCAAAACGAGTAAACATACACGCTCTAGATCCAGCAATAATCGCAACAAGAATTAGCCTTTCACCTGCTAATAAAGACATAGACCTAAAAGCAATATTAGACAAAACAAAATATGGCCCTGCGGGAATAGGAGGAATAATAACAAAAGGAACAATGTATATGGGATACCCTAGATAAGGAGAAAAATGACATTACAAGAAA
>CAMVNW010000052.1 GCA_947168965.1 uncultured Caryophanales bacterium | reverse complement strand
AAAAAATTGATACATTATGTATCAATTTTATTTTAACTTGGAACTAATATATTTTCTAATTTCTTCAATCTCTTCAAACTTTTCAATAGAAATATTTTTATTACCACTTGATAATTTATATGTATGATAACAACTAATAAAACAAGTAGAAAATATAATAAATATACCAACCGCATAAAAATTTAAAATCATAAAAGTAACACCAATTACTAAAGCAAAAAATGAACTAAGTCCTAATACTATAAAATCTAATCTTTGTTTTTGACCATGTTCTAAATCAGTAATTCTATTCTTTAAATATTCAATTTGCTCATCTTGATTCATAGACATATCATTCATATTAGATACAACATTATCGTAAACAATACTACTTTTACTATCATTTTTATCATTAATATTAATAACTAATTTATCCTTTTTCATAATAACCCTCATCTCTTGGGTAATTATTATATATATTTTATAAATAAAAGTCAAATAATATTTGACAAAAACTAATTACTGTAATAAAATAAAACCGTAAAAAAAACGCAAAGGAGATATTTATGAGTAAAAATAATATTATATTAGAAACTGCAATAAATATATTTACAGTTGAAAAAGGAATTTTAAAAGTATTACTTATAAGAAAAAATACAGAACCATATAAAGGTTATTGGAGTTTACCTGGAAATAATTTAAGGGAAAATGAAACATTAGAACAAAATGTTAATGACTTATTAGAAAAAATGGTAGGTACAAAAGAAATATATAATGAACAAGATTATACCTTTTCAAAATTAGATAGAAATCCATCTGGAAGAGTATTAGCAACTTCGTATATAGCGTTAACTGACAACAATATAATACAAATAAATAGAGAAGAAAATCAATTAGAGATACAATGGTTTGACATAAATACATTACCTAAAATGGCATATGACCACAAAGAAATATTAGAACATGCACAAGAACTATTAAAAACAAAACTTATTAATACAAACGTATTAAAAAATCTATTTCCAAGTGATTTTACATTACCAGAATTGCAAAATGTATATGAAAATATAATGAATATAAAACTAGATAGAAGAAACTTCAGAAAAAAATTTATAAACCTAGGACTAATAGAAGAAACAGGATACAACAATGTTGGAGGAAGTGGAAGACCTGCAAAACTATATAAATTTAAAGAAAACATAAAAGAAGTTAATTTATTCTAAATAATATTAGGGAGTAAGTATGATAGAAGAAAATGTAATAAAAAAATCGCTACAAAACTTATATCAATTAATAAATCAATATTATGAAAAATTAAAAATAAAAAATAAAGAAACTGGTATAACTCAAGAAATGTTAGATTATGATGCAAGCATATATAGAAACATAGAATATAAACTTATTCCATTTACACAAATCTTTGACCTAAATAATGATAATCCATATATACTAAACTATTTTGAAACAGAAGTATTAAGACAGCGTATTGGAATATATAATAATGGAGAAATTCAAACAAAAAGAAAATTAAGTAAAATATTTAATGTTTCACCACAAACAATAGATAGAACACTAAAAATAATAATAAGAGATATATCGAGTCCGATATATCAAAAACAATTTCTAGATGAAAGAAATGAACTTATAAAAAAAGAGATAGTAAACAAAAAGAATAAAGAAAAAGTATTAAGTCATGATATAAATCTATTAAATATAACAGAAAATTTAGAAGAAATACTTAGACTAGAAAACATAAATACAATAAAAGATATAATAAATATTGATAGTGAGACAATAGAAAGAATTAATACTGAATATGGATATTATACTAATTTAAGACTATTTCCAAAAAGTATAATAGAAGAAATTCACGATATGGGATTAAAATTTAAAAGAGAAAAAATGATATCTAAAACAAATGATGATTTAAAAAAAATAGAAATTCCTTTAGGAAAAATACTAGACATAGAGGATTATACAATAAAATTAAAAACGGTAGCTGATATACTATTAGCAAAACAATTTGAACCAGAAGTATTAAAAACATTAAGCTTGGAAGAAGAATTGCAAATAGAAAGTTTATTTGATAATTCAAGTATGAAAAATGCATATGCAGAATTAATATTATCACAAATAGTACAAGAAAAAGATAAAAGAGTAGTAACTAATATAAGAGAACAAATTAAAAGAGAATTTCCATATATGTTGGATCATGAAATAGAAGAAGCAATAGAAAATGCAACACAACCATTTAACATATATAATTATTCAGAAGATAAAATTAAAAAATAGATACATCATAAAGTACCTATTTTTTTAATAAAACTATTGACAACAAATAACAAAAAATGATATATTATTATCGCATTTAATTTAAGGGTTTACTTCGGTAAATCCAAAATTAAACCAAAAAATGATACACCTGGATATGTGTAAAGAAAGAGAGGTGAAAATATGCCAACAGTAAATCAATTAGTTAGAAAAAACAGAAGTGCAAAAGTTAGAAAACCAAAAGCTCCAGCTTTAAATATAGGTTTTAACAGCAAAGACAAAGTTAGAACTAATCAAAACTCACCACAAAAAAGAGGTGTTTGTACTCGTGTTGGAACAATGACTCCTAAAAAACCTAACTCAGCGTTACGTAAATATGCCCGTGTTAGATTATCAAACGGAATGGAAGTTACTTGTTACATCCCAGGAGAAGGACACAACTTACAAGAGCACAGTGTTGTTCTAATCCGTGGTGGACGTGTTAAGGACTTAATCGGTGTTAGATATCATATTGTACGTGGTGCAATGGATACAGCTGGTATCGAAAAACGTCGTCAAGGTCGTAGTAAATACGGAACTAAAAAGCCAAAAGCTTCAAAATAATAGATAATATTAACAAGAGAGGAGGATATACATGCGTAAAAGACGTGCAGTTAAAAGAGATGTTTTAGCAGATCCTATATATAACTCAAAATTAGTTACTAAATTAATCAACAATATGATGATTGATGGAAAAAAAGGAAAAGCACAAACAATCCTTTATGATGCTTTCGATATGATCAAAGAAAAAACAAATAAAGATCCTATGGAAGTATTAAATCAAGCAATGGAAAATGTTATGCCATCACTAGAAGTTAAATCTCGTCGTGTTGGTGGAGCAAACTACCAAGTACCAATCGAAGTTAAACCAGAAAGACGTCAAGCTTTAGGTCTTCGTTGGATAATTCAATATGCTCGTTTAAGAGGTGGACATTCAATGTCAGAAAACCTAGCAAACGAATTAATCGATGCATCAAACAATACAGGTGCAGCAGTTAAAAAACGTGAAGATACTCACAGAATGGCAGAAGCTAATAAAGCATTTGCTCATTATAGATGGTAAGAAAGGAAATAAAGTATGGCTCGTGAATATAGTTTAGAGAATACTCGTAACTTCGGTATCATGGCACACATCGATGCCGGAAAAACAACTACAACAGAAAGAATCTTATTCCATACTGGTAAAATCCATAAAATTGGTGAAACACACGATGGTGAATCACAAATGGACTGGATGGCACAAGAACAAGAACGTGGAATAACAATCACTTCAGCCGCTACTACAGCTTTCTGGAAAGGTCATAGATTAAACATAATCGATACTCCAGGACACGTAGACTTTACAGTTGAAGTATCAAGATCACTTCGTGTACTAGATGGATCAGTAGCATTACTTGACTCACAAGCTGGTGTAGAACCTCAAACTGAAACAGTTTGGAGACAAGCATCAGAATTCAAAGTACCACGTATGATTTGTTGTAATAAAATGGGAAAAATGGGAGCAGACTTCGAAATGAGCCTTAAATCAATTAAGGATCGTTTAGGTGTAGTAGCTAAACCAATCGAATGGCCAATCGGTGCAGGAGATGAATTTACAGGAATTGTAGATTTATTAACAAGAACTGCTTACAAATATGATGGAAAGCCAGAAGAAAACCCAGAAATTATTGAAATTCCAGCTGAATTAAAAGATTTAGTTGAAGAAAAACGTAGTGACTTAATCGAAACAGCAGTAGAATTCGATGAAGAAATGATGGAAAAATATCTTGAAGGTGAAGAACTATCTATAGAAGAAATCAAAGCTTGTATCCGTAAAGGAACACTTGCAGCCGAATTCTTCCCAGTATTATGTTCTGATGCATTAGGAAACATGGGAGTTAAATTATTACTAGACGCAGTAATTGATTACTTACCAGCTCCAACAGATATTGAATCAATCAAAGGTGTAGATAAAGATGGAAACGAAATCGTAAGACATCCATCTGATTCAGAACCATTTGCTGCATTAGCATTCAAAGTAATGACAGACCCATTCGTTGGTAAACTTACATTCTTCAGAGTTTACTCAGGACATCTTTCAAGTGGTTCATATGTAATGAACGCTACAAAAGGTGAAAAAGAAAGAATCGGTCGTATTCTTCAAATGCATGCAAATAACAGAACTGAAATATCAGAAGTATACGCAGGAGATATAGCTGCAGCAGTAGGATTAAAAAATACTACTACAGGAGATACTCTATGTGAAGAAAAGAATCAATGTATTCTTGAATCAATGGAATTCCCAGAACCAGTTATTGAACTTGCAGTAGAACCAAAATCAAAAGCAGACCAAGATAAAATGGCTACAGCTTTACAAAAATTATCAGAAGAAGATCCAACATTTAGAGCAACTACAAACCATGAAACTGGTCAAACTATCATCGCTGGTATGGGTGAGTTACACCTTGATATCATCGTAGATAGAATGAAAAGAGAATTCAATGTAGAAGCTAATATTGGTAAACCACAAGTTTCATATCGTGAAACAATTACTCAAACAGCTGAATGTGAAGGTAAATATATCAAACAATCAGGTGGACGTGGACAATATGGACATGTTTGGATTAAATTTGAGCCAAATCCTGATAAAGGATATGAGTTCGTTGACGCTATCGTTGGTGGTGTAGTACCAAGAGAATACATCCCTGTAACTGATAAAGGATTACAAGATGCATTAAAAACTGGTGTACTTGCTGGATACCCAATGGTAGACGTAAAAGCTACATTATTTGATGGTTCATACCATGATGTTGACTCATCAGAAATGGCATTCAAAATTGCAGCATCTATGGCTTTAAAAGAAGCTAAAAACAAATGTAAACCAGTACTTCTTGAGCCAATCATGAAAGTACAAGTAATCGTTCCAGACGAATACCTAGGAAACGTTATGGGTGATATTACATCACGTAGAGGACGTCCACTAGGACAAGAGTCAAGAGGAAATGCTTTAGCTATCAATGCTATGGTACCACTTGCTGAAATGTTTGGATACGCAACAAGTCTAAGAAGTAACACTCAAGGACGTGGAAACTTCACAATGGTATTTGACCACTATGAAGAAACTCCAAAAAATATTGCTGAAGAAATTATTAAACAAAATGGAGCAAACTAGTTTAACTAGTTTCTCCGTTACATAAATATGTAAAAATAAATAAAATAAAATAAAAAAATACTTGCTATTTTAAAAGTAATAATATAAAATAATATATGTAATTAATAAAGGAGGAAATTTAAATGGCAAAAGCAAAATTCGATCGTTCAAAACCACATGTTAACATTGGTACAATTGGACACGTAGACCATGGTAAAACAACTTTAACTGCAGCTATCTCTAAAGTATTATCTGAAAAAGTAGCTGGAAACGAACAAGTTGATTTTGCTAATATCGATAAAGCACCTGAAGAAAGGGAAAGAGGTATTACAATTAATACCGCTCATATCGAGTATGAAACTGAAAAGAGACACTACGCTCACGTAGACTGTCCAGGACACGCTGACTATGTTAAAAACATGAT
>CAMVNW010000051.1 GCA_947168965.1 uncultured Caryophanales bacterium | reverse complement strand
TCGGCGAACTAAATAATTTAATACCAGATCATTTAAAAAATAAAATATATTGTATGCATATTAATGATAAAAAATGTATAGAAATGGCAATAGAATATGGATTTAATGTTGTTAAATTTGACAAAAAATAAAAAAAGTGTATAATACTAACCCTGAAAAGGGGGATTTTTCATGAATAACGGTAAATTATATGAAAAAAATGTAAAAGCAATGCTTGTAGATGAATTATTAAAAGGAAATAGTCCATTTGAAGTAATAACAAGAGTTACAGGATGGACAACAGAAGAAATATGGATATATATTGACATGGTATATAGAAAAAAACATCCAGAAACATTCCAAGATGAAAATAATAAATCATACTTCTGTTGGGGAGAAACAGACGATTTATCAAAAAATGACAAGATATACTAGTAATAAAATTACTAGTTTTTATTTGCACACAAACCCCAAATCACTATAAACACTTTTTACTTCATCATAACTATAATTACTATCAAGTCCAATATATTTTAAATTATTAAATTTCTTACTATTAAAAGACATACTAACACTATCACTATTACAACTTATCTTATATTTGCCACCAATATATTTTTTTAATGCTTTACCTTCTAATTTAATAATCTTGTAAACACTTTTTGAATCTTTAGCCATACCACTCTGTAAACTAAAATCAATGTTACGTCTATAAGATATAATTTTCTCATTTTTAAATACAACAACATCACTAACTTTTTTACTACCTAATATAGAACTATTGTCAACATAACTGCAACTTAAAACAGTTTTATTAGAACATCCACACAAAAATAAAAACAATAAAACAAAATATTTTTTCAAGACAATCACCTAAAATAATATATGAAAAATAAAAAAAGTAGACACTTTACAATAAAAAATGTAAACAATATAAATTTGATACATTTTTATAGTGACATAAAAAAACACTACTGATATAATTTAGATAGTAGGAGGGATAATATGAACTACAAATCTGAAAAAATTGATAAAATGCAAGAATTGTACGATTTAAAAAAATCCTACAGTAATCAGTCGCAAAAGCCATATGCGAAAATGACCGATGCCCTAATAATTAATAATGACAGATTAAATACTTTAGTATTGACATGTGGAGTAATAATCTGCAGTATATTAATAAGCATCATTACAAAATAAAAGAATAAAAAGGAATAAAAACTGTAAACGCTTTTCTGTTTACAGTTTTTATTTTAAATAAAATAAAAAACTAAATTCAAATAAATAGACTAAATATAAATGATTTGATAAAATATTAATGGTGATAATATGAAAAACTTAATACTAGTAGACGGAAACAATTTATTATTTAGAAGCTATTATGCAACTGCGTATAATGGAAACTTTATGAAAAATAGTAAAGGATTTCCAACAAATGGATTATTTGGCTTTACAAATATGATAAATAAAATATTAGAAGAAGAAAAACCAACACATATAATAGTCGCATTTGATAAAGGAAAAACATTTAGGCATGAAAAATATAAAGACTATAAAGCAGGAAGAATAGAGATGCCAGATGAATTAAAATTACAATTTCCAGTGGCAAAAGAATTACTTACAAAAATGGGAATAACATATTATGAAATAGAGAACTATGAAGCAGACGATATAATAGGAACATTTGCTGAATTCTGTGAAAATGATCCTGAATATACAGGAACAATAATAAGTAGTGATAAAGACCTTTTACAACTAGTAACAAAAACAGTAAATATAAAACTATTAAAATCAAAAGACTACATTAGATATACAGAAGAATCATTTAAAAGTGAATGGGGAATAGATCCAATAAATATAATAGATCTAAAAGCCTTGATGGGAGACTCATCAGATAACATCAAAGGTGTAAAAGGTATAGGAGAAAAAGGAGCCTTAAAACTACTTCATGAATATAAAACATTAGATGGAATATATGAAAATATAGATAATATAAAAGGCGCAACAAAAGAAAAACTAATAGCTGGAAAACAAGACGCATATGAATCATATGAACTAGCTACAATCTATAAAGAAGTACCAATGGAAATTAACATAAATGACTTAGAATATAGAGAACCAAATATAGAAGAACTAAACAAAATGTATGAAGAACTAGAATTCTATTCATTCCTAAAAAAAACACAAATAAAAAAACAAGAAGAAATTAACTTTAAAATAATAAAAGATATAAATGAAATAAATATAAAAGAAAAATCAGCTATATATTTAGAAATACTCGGAACAAACTATCATAAATCTGAAATACTAGGCGCTGCAGTATATAATAAAAATGAATCAATATATATACCAAAAGAAATACTATTACAACAACCAAGTTTTCTAAAAGAGCAAGAATTAATAACATATGATGAAAAAAAACTATACGTTGTATTAAAAGAAAGTAATATTGAAATTAAGAATATAACATTCGACACAATGTTAGCGGCATACCTTCTAGAATATAATCTAAAAGATGATATAGCATACCTATCAAATCAATTAGGTTATAATATTCCATTCTATGAAACAACATTTGGTAAACATGCAGACATAGTTCCAGAAGAAAATGAAATTGCAAAAAATGCAGTACTAAAAGCAAAATTTATATATGATACAGAAAATGATTTAACAGACAAACTAAAAAAACAAGAAATGTATGACCTATTCAAAAATATCGAAATGCCACTAGGAATAGTACTAGGAGACATGGAATATGATGGAATAAATGTAGATAAAAAAACACTAGAAGAAATGGGAAAAGAAATACAAACCAAAACAGAAATAATAAGCAAAGAAATATATGAATTAGCGGGAACTGAGTTTAATATATCTTCTCCTCAACAATTAGGAGAAATACTATTTGAAAAACTAGAATTACCACATGGAAAAAAAGGAAAAACAGGATACTCTACAGCAGTTGATGTATTAAACAAACTAAAAGGAAAACATCCAATAATAGAAAAAATACTAGAATATAGAAGTCTAACAAAACTATATACAACATATATAGAAGGACTAATAAAAGAAATACAAAGTGACAATAAAATTCACACAATATATAATCAAGCACTAACAAGAACAGGTAGACTATCAAGTCAAGAACCAAACTTACAAAATATACCAGCGAGAGATGAATATGGAAAACTAATAAGAAAAGCATTTATACCAAGTGATAGTTCTGTAATAATGAGTGGTGATTATTCACAAATAGAATTAAGAATACTATCAAGTATTGCGGGTGTTGAATCATTAATAGAAGCATTTAATAATGATTTAGACATACACGCAAAAACAGCAAGCGATATATTCAAAAAAGACATATCAGAAATTACATCACAAGAAAGAAGAGTCGCAAAAGCAGTAAACTTTGGAATAATATATGGAATAAGTAGTTATGGATTATCAGAAAACTTAAATATACCAACATACGAGGCAAAAGGCTTTATAGATAACTATCTAAATACATATCCAGGCATAAAAGAATACATGGATAAAACAATAAAAGAAGCACATGAATTAGGATATGTAAAAACATTATTTAATAGAATTAGAATAATACCAGAACTACAAAACAAAAACTACATGATAAGACAAGCAGGAGAAAGAATGGCACTAAATACACCAATACAAGGAACAAGTGCTGATATAATAAAAAAAGCAATGGTAGAAGTACAAAATAAAATAAAAGAAAAAAATCTAAAATCAAAAATGATACTACAAATACACGACGAACTTGTAATAGATACAAAAAAAGAAGAATTAGAAGAAATTAAAACTATATTAAAAGAAACAATGGAAAACACATATAAATTAAGTGTACCATTAAAAGTTGATATAAATATAGGAGAAAACTTATACGAAGCAAAGTAGGTGAGTTTATGATTGAAGAAATAAGAAATAAAATGTTAACACATGAAAAAGACATAGGAAAATATGGTACATTAGATAAAACAGCAATAAGGTTAAAAGAAGAAGAAAAAGACATACGTCCAGAATACTTTAGAGACATAGATAGAATAATCTGGTCAAAATCATACTTTAGATACATGGACAAAACACAAGTATTCACAATAAAAGATAATGATCATATATCAAGAAGAATGAGCCATGTACAAATGGTATCAAAAATTGCGAGAACCATAGGAAGAGCCCTATCACTAAATGAAGACTTAATAGAAGCAATGTCCTTAGGACATGATTTAGGGCACGTTCCTTTTGGTCACCTTGGAGAAACTTACCTAAATGAACTATCAGAAAAACACAATGAAGGAATATTTATGCACAATGTTCAAAGTGTAAGAAACCTAATGAATTTAGAAAAAAATGGTAAAGGACTAAATATAACAATACAAGTTTTAGATGGTATATTATGTCATAATGGAGAACTAATACTAGACGAATATAGACCAGTAAAAAAAACAAAAGAAGAATTCTTAAAAGACTATGAAAACTGCTATAAAAGTAAAGAAAATATTATTTCACTTAGACCAATGACACTAGAAGGATGTGTAGTAAGAATCAGTGATGTAATAAGTTATATAGGACAAGATATAGAAGACGCAATAACAATGAAAATATTAGATCCTAAAGAACTACCAGAATCAATAATGGAAATACTTGGAAATAAAAATAGTGATATAGTAACAACACTAGTACTAGACATAATAAAAAATAGTATGAATAAACCATATATAACAATGTCAAAAGAAAAAATGAAAGCATTAAATGACCTACAAAAATTTAATTATGAAAACATCTATTATAAAGTATTAACAGATGAACAAAAAAAACACTATAAAGAAATGTTTGAAACAGTATTTGAAAAAAACTTAGAATATCTAAAAAAAGAAGATAAAGAAAAAGATATATATAAAATATATCTAAAAAATATGACAGAAGAATATAAAAATAATACAACAAAAGAAAGAATAGTAATAGATTACATCGCTGGAATGACAGACGACTATTTCACAAAAGAATACATGAAAATTATTGATAAAAAAAATAATTAATGTTAAAATAAATATATATTCATAGGATGGTGATAATATGGACGAAACAAAAGTATATGACACAGACGAATTTATAGATGAAAATATTTCAGAAACATTAAAAGAAATTGTTTTAAATCTAGAAGATAGAGGTTATAACCCTATAAATCAAATAGTAGGTTACTTAATGAGTGGTGACCCTGGATACATATCAAATCATAAAGAATCAAGAAATAAAATACTTAAATTTGATAGAACAAAAATACTAGAAGTATTATTAAAAGAATTTATAAAATGAAATATTTAGGATTAGATTTAGGTACAAGGACACTAGGATTAGCAATAAGTGACTTAACACATACTATAGCTTCAACATATAAAACTATAAGATACGAAGAAAACGATTATGACTATTTATTACAAGAATTAAAAAAAATAATAGAAGAAGAAAAAATCGAAAAACTAGTACTAGGATTACCAAAAAATATGAATAACACAATAGGTGAAAGTGCAGAAAGATGCTTGAATTTTAAAAAACTATTAGAAGACAATTTAAAAATAGTTGTAGAAATGCAAGATGAAAGATTAACAACAGTAGAAGCAACAAACTACATGATAGAAGCAAATATGTCTAGAAAAAAAAGAAAACAAAAAATAGACAGCCTAGCCGCAAATATAATATTACAGACATACTTAGATAGAAAGAAGGATTAAGATGGAAGAAAAAATGACATTCAAAGTAGCAAATGAAGAAGGAAAAGAAATAGAATACGAAGTATTATTTACATTCGATTCAGATGAAACAAAGAAAAGCTATATGGTATATACAGATGATTCAAAAGATGAAAACGGAAATACC
>CAMVNW010000050.1 GCA_947168965.1 uncultured Caryophanales bacterium | reverse complement strand
AGTAAAGCAACATTAATTGTTTTTGTTTTTTATAAATTCTCTGAGCATTTTTGTAAGTGCTCTTTTTTCTATTCTTGATACATAGCTTCTTGAAATATTTAGTTCTTTTGCAATTTCTTTTTGTGTTACTTCGTCTTGATTGTTTAATCCATATCTTTTAATTATTATTTCTTTTTCTCTATTGTTTAAAACATTAAAGTATTTTTTTAATAAATTTATATTATTGTTTTTATGTATGTTCATGGCAAAGTCTGGGTCTGGTGTTTTTAATATATCTAATAGTGTGATTTCATTTCCGTCTTTATCAAATCCTATGGATTCATTTATGCTTATATTTTTATTGTTTTTTTTGTTGTTTCTATAGTTCATTAGTATCTCATTTTCTATACATCTAGCGCAGTATGTTGTGAGTTTTGCGCCATTTTTATATGAAAAACTATCGATTCCTTTTATTAATCCAATGGTACCAATACTAATTAAGTCATCTGTTTCGTTTTTATTGTCATATTTTTTTACTAGATGTGCGACTAATCTTAAGTTGTGTTCTATTAATTTGTTTCGTGCTTCAGTACTACCTAAAAACATTTCCTTTACGTATTTTTCTTCTTCTTCTTTTGTTAATGGATCTGGAAATATATTATTAGAGTATGCGGCACTAAATATATAAAAGTCTTTAAATAAATATTTTAATAATTTTACAATCATTTAATCACTCCTATTAAATTATATTAATTGTTTTGAAAAGAATATCTAATTTTGTCGAACTTAAGGAAATGTTTTTTTTTCTGTGATAAATTATTATTGAGGTGATTATATGCTTGATATTAATTTTGAATTTAGACGTGGTGTACTTTTTATAAGGTTGAGGGGTATTCTTACTAAAAATACTGTGAAGGAACTTGATTCTGAAGTTACTACTTTAATTCGTGATAATGGTATTAGAAATGTTGTTTTTAATGTTAGTGAACTTTCTAAGATAGATTTAAAGGGAATAAGTAGATTATTTTATAATTATGAGTTATGTAAGAAAAATAGGGGTGTTAGTTTGCTTTGTTGTGTTAATAATGATGATATACATGAGCGAATTAAAAAAACTCGTTTATTTAATTATATGGTTGATCTTAGTGATGAATTATGTGCTTTTAATTTTATAAAATAGGAGGATAATGGATAATTTAACAGATTTATTGCTTGAAAATAAGAATTTAATTTATAAGATTACTACTTTTTTTCCGAATTATAGTAATAAGGAAGATTTATTTCAGGTTGGATGTGTTGGTTTAATTAATGCCTATAAAAAGTATGATCCTAGTTTTAGTACTAAGTTTTCTACTTATGCTTATCCTTTTATATTTGGTGAAATTTCTAATTATGTAAAGCGGGATAAGGGTATTAAGATTAGTCGTGATATTAGTATTTTAAATTCAAAAATTGAGAAAGCAAGTATATTATTGACTCAGAAGTTGATGCGTGAACCTAGTATAAGTGAACTTGCTAATTTTTTAGAAATTGATGAGAGTATTGTTTCTGAAGCTATACTTTCTAGATATCCTATTAGAAGTGTTGATTCTACTATAAGTGATGATGGTAAGGAATTAACTTTACTTGATACTATTTCAGATATTGATAGTATGGATCTTAATACGTTAGTAGCTCTAAAGGAGGAACTATCTAAATTAAGTAGTGATGAAAAGAAACTTATTAATGATAGGTATATGCGTGATTTAACTCAATCAGAGGTTGCTTCTAATTTAGGTATGTCACAAGTTCAGGTATCACGTAAGGAACAAAAGGTTTTAAAAAAATTAAGAGATAGCTTAGTAGTATAAAAAAACAATAGATAATTTCTATTGTTTTTTAGATATGAGTAAGTTTTTAAAGAAATAATTGGTTCATTTGAAAGGAGAAATGTGGGAATATTTTATAGGAGTGTGTAATATGAATTATTATTTACTCATATCTTTTTTTCTCCCCTCGATTACACTTTATCATATTTAAAAATATTGTTCAAATTACTATTTTTAAATTTTTGTATATATATTTTTTTTAATTTTAATTTTTAATTTATATATTTTTAATAATTAGTTTTGTTTAATTTTAAATTATATAATTTTGTATATTTTTTTAAATTTTTCAAAAAAAAACTAACTTTACATTATGTATTTTTTTTGATATTATTAATACATAATAGGTGATAGATATGAAAAGAAAAAATGGATTTACATTAATAGAACTTTTGGCAATCATAGTAATACTTGCGATAATTGCGGTTATTACAGTACCAATTATATTAAATATAATCGAGAATTCTAAGCAAGGAGCAGTTAAAGATTCAGCATATGGATATAAAGATGCGGTAAATAAATGGTATGTATCAAAATTACAAGATGATAGTAATTATACATTAGATGGAGATTATACCATTGAAGATGGAAAAATAGATGACATTGAAATACCATTATCAGGTGAGAAACCAACAAATGGATATTTGTCTTATGATAATAATTTATTAATAGGTGGATGTTTGACTATAGGAGAATATAAGGTAACATTCGATGAAAAAGGAAGTGTTTCATCAGTTGAAAATGGTTTATGTGAAGGGACACAAAAAAAGGTAAATTATTATACATATGATAGTGTAGGGAATAAGTCAGATATATATGATGATGTTGATCCATCATGGAACGTATGGGTTAAAAAGAAAACACCATCAGTTGGTAAAGGATATGGTTTAGCTGAAGAAGATAATGGTGAAATCCACTATGTTTCTTATTTTACTTCTGCTAGTGAGTGTTCAGATGAGCTTAATGCGACATATACTTCAGAAGAAATAGAGGAATGGCATGTTTCATGTAATGAGGTAAAATTATCAGAAATATGTGAATTATATGAAGAAAATAGTGAGTATGAAATATGTGAATCATATGAAGAAAATAGTGAGTATGAAATATGTGGTAAAGAAAATGGTAAGTCATTTTGTTTGAAACCGAATGATTATGAAAATAGTGTTGATGTATTAGAAAAAATATTTGAAAGTGAAGAATGTTCAATAAAAGATAATCTTTTTTCAATTGGACAAGCTTATTATTGTGAATCTTCTGATGTGTCTGTCAGTGTTAGTTTGGAAGGCTATGTTACTATTAGCAATTATTTTACTGAAATTTCATTTTTGGATGATGATAGGCCTATATATAAAAATTCTGTTAAGTAATTGTTTCTATATTTAATATTATAAAGAATCAATGTATTGGTTCTTTTTTTTGTATATTTTTTTATTTTTTATACAAAATAGTAATGGTGATTATATGGAAAAGAGAAAGTATCAAGGTATTGTTAATAAATATACTCCAAAGGAAAACAGAATGTATAATGGGCTTGTTGCTTTTGTTGTTGGCGGTTTAATGGGTGTTTTAGGTGAGATTTTGATGGAGTTATATTCTTATTATTTAAATATTCCTTATAAAGAGGCTTCTGTTTTTATGATTGTTACTTTGATTTTTATTGGATGTTTACTTACTTGTTTAGGTTTTTTTGATAGGGCTGTTCATTTTGCTAAATGTGGTTTAATTGTTCCTATAACAGGTTTTGCTCATGCGATGCAGAGTGCTGCTTTAGAGTTTAGAAAAGAAGGAATGATTATGGGATTGGGTGCTAATATGTTTAAGCTTTCTGGAAGTGTTATTATTTTTGGTGTTGTGAGTGCTTATGTTTTTGGATTATTAAGATTATTAATTATGGGAGCGTAATATGACTAATGAATATAATAATGTTTATTTGAATTGTGTAAGTACTGTTAGTGGTCCTTATGAGGCTAATGGACCTTTTAGTAAGTTATACGATAAAAGTTATAGCGATTTTTATTTTGGTGAAAAGACTTTTGAGATTGCTGAAAGTAAGTTGATTGATGAATCAGTGGATATTTTACTTAATAAAATTGGTAAAACTAGGTTTCAAATTGATTTACATATTTCAGGTGATTTAATGAATCAGCTTGTTAGTTCTAATTATGCAGCTAGTAGATTAGGTATTCCTTATTTGGGAATTTATAGTGCGTGTGCTAGTAGTGTTGAAGGTTTAATTATTGGTGCAAATATGGTTGAACATAAGGTTGTTAATAATTGTATTTGTTCTGTTTCTTCTCATAATACTGCAGCTGAAAAACAGTTTAGATATCCTGTTGAGTATGGAGGACCTAAGCCTCGCTATACTACTTTTACTACTACTGGTGGATGTTCTGCTTATTTAACTCGTGAAAAAAAAGGCGTACGTATTGATAGTAGTACTATTGGTACTGTTACGGATATGGGTATAAAGGATGTCTATAATATGGGTGGTGTAATGGCTTGTGCTTGTGGTGATACTATTTATAAGCATTTAATGAATACTAAAAGAGAAGTTGGTTATTATGATTTGATTTTGTCTGGTGATTTAGGAATTTATGGTAAAAAGATGTTAGTTGAATATATGAAAACTGAGTATAATATTGATTTAAAGAATTATGATGATGCGGCTAGTATGATTTTTGATATTGATAAACAGCCTGTTTATGCCGGAGGATCAGGTCCAGCTTGTTTACCATTGGTTGCTTATTCTTATGTTTTTGATAAGATGAAAAAGGGCGAATTATCTAGGGTTTTATTGGTTGCTACTGGTGCTTTAATGAATACTTCTATGGTTAATCAAAAATTATCAATTCCTAGTATTGCTCATGCTATTAGTTTGGAGGTTATCTAATGATTTATTTAAATTCATTTTTATTCTGTGGTTTAGTATGTTTGTTAGGTCAAATTATTTTGGATAATACAAAACTAACTCCGGGACATATTACTACAATATTTGTTGTTCTTGGTGCTTTTTTAGATATTTTTGGAATTTATGATAGAATAATTCTATGGGCTGGAGGAGGAGCTTGTGTTCCTATTACTAGTTTTGGACATTTGCTTATTCATGGTGCGATGGCTTCAGCAGCTGATTATGGTATTATGGGTCTTATGATGGGTATTTTTAATTTAACTGCTTCTGGTATTGCTTCTGCTATTATATTTTCTTTCTTTTTAAGTTTTATATTTCAACCTAAGGATTAGGTTGATTTTTTTTATTTGGCTTTTGAGAGTTTTAGATATTATGGATGATTATTGTATTAAGAGGTAAGCATGCCTTTTTTTGTTTACAATTAAATTTTCATTTGATATAATTAAGTAGGTGATAATGTGGGTAAGGTATTAGATAATAAATGTCCTAGTTGTGGTGCAGCAATTCACTTTAAGCCTGATCTTGGTAAGTTCAAGTGTGATTATTGTGATAGTGAATATACTGCTGAACAATTGAAGGATATGGATAAATTAAAAGAGGAAGAGGTTAAAGAAACTTCTAAAGATAGTTATTCTAGTTATGTTAATTATAATTGTCCTGATTGCGGTGCTGAAATAATAACTGATGAGAATACAGCCGCAACTTTTTGTGTTTATTGTGGTAATACTTCTATTATTAAGAATAGATTATCTGGTGAGTTTGCTCCTAAGTATATTATCCCTTTTAAGATGGATAAAGAAAAAGCAATTAATGCTTTTAAGAGTTTACGTAAGGGTAGACCATTAGTTCCTAGTAGTTTTGTTAGTGAAAAAAATATTGAGAAAATAACAGGTGTTTATATTCCTTTCTGGTTATATAATGTTGATGTGAGTGGTACTGTTAATGCTAAGGCTACAAAAGTATCTTCTTGGAGTGTAGGGGACACTAGATATACTAAGACAGATTATTATAATGTTATTCGTAGTGGAAGTATGGTTTATGAGAGGGTTCCTGTTGATGGTTCTACAAGATTTAATAATGATATGATGAATTCTATTGAGCCATTTGATTATACTAAGCTTATTGATTATAATCATGCTTATTTATCAGGGTTTTTAGCAGAAAAGTATGATGTATCAAAAGATGATGCTTTTAATGATGCAAAAACAAGAACTTTAAATTCTACTAAGGATCAGATGCTTAGTAGTATGATTGGATATTCTAGTAAAACAATTACTTCAAATGATTTAAGTAGTTCTATTTCTGAAACTGAATATGTTTTATTACCTGTTTGGATGGTTAATGTTAAGTATAAGGATAAGTTTTATTTATTTGCTATGAACGGTGAGTCTGGTAAGTTTATAGGTAATATTCCTCTAGATAAAAGTAAGGCTTTAATTATTACTTTTGTTAGTTTTGTTTTATCATTTTTATTGTGTGTATTAATTAGTTATATTATATTTGGGATGGGTGCTTAATGAAAAAGTTTAAAATATTTATTTTATTTATTTGTTTATTTTTTAATATTAAGGTTTTAGCTTATGATATGACTAATAATATATATGGAATTGATTATAGCAATTCTCTTGTTAAGATACATGATAGAAATGATTCTAATAACTGGGGTGTTAATAAACATTGGGATATAAATAGTAATAATTTGCGTAATGTTCAAAGTACTCCTTTGGTTGATTCTAGTAAAAAAATTTATGACTTTGCTGATATATTGACTGCTGAAGAGGAAAAAGAGATTTATGCTAAGATAGAACAGTTTATTGAAAAGACTAATATGGATATGGTTATTGTTTCTGTTGATATGCCATATAGTGTTGATTCAAAGAATGAAGATTTTGCTGCTGACTTTTATGATTATAATGATTTTGGAATTGATTTTAAAGGATATAGTGGTATTCTTCTTTTGAGAAATAATTATTCTCGTGACAAGTATTATGATATTTATACTTTTGGGGATGCTCAATTATATTTTGATCAAA
>CAMVNW010000049.1 GCA_947168965.1 uncultured Caryophanales bacterium | reverse complement strand
CCTCATTTACTTATAATATAACACTTATAAAAATTTAAAACAACAAATTATAAAACAAATAAATCCCATTTACACTCTAAAAACGTAAAAGAAGCCCTACTCGGCTTCTTTATTCATATTCTCCTCTATTAACTTAAATAAATCAATCATATAGAAGATAAAATGTTTATCTAAATTATTAGTATTCAAACTAATTAATAATCTCTTATTTTTAATACTAAATCTAAACATTCTACCAAAATTAGTACACTCAATAAATAACTGTTGAACATTAAGACTATTAGTTAAATCATAAGAAAGATAAATTTCAATAACATCCCTAACCTGCTTAACATCATTAATACCTAATTTCTTAGCTAACTTCTCTAACCACTCTTGATGCATATAAATATACATATCATCAGTAATCTTACCAAATCTATCCTCTAACTCATACTTAACAGACTCTAACTTCTCATAAGAATCAATCATATTAATCTTCTTATGAATTAATATCTTAATCTCCTCATCACTAACATATGAGTCATCAATAGATGTACTTACTTCAACTAATGGTTTCTCCTCAATCTCTTCAGTTAAATCCTTAACCTTTTCACCTTTTAATAACTTAACCTGATTATCAAGCATTGATAAAAATAAATCAACACCTACACTATCAATAAATCCAGACTGTTCACTACCTAATATATCCCCTGCTCCACGAATAGATAAATCTCGCATTGCAATCGCAAAACCACTACCTAACTCAGTAAACTCCTTAATCGCATTAAGTCTCTTAACAGCTATTTCACTTAAAACCTTACCCTTATCATACATTAAATAACAATAAGCGATCTTATTAGTACGACCAACACGACCTCTAATCTGATATAACTGAGCCAAACCAAACCTATCCGCATCTTCAATAATTAACGTATTAACATTAGGGATATCAATACCAGTCTCAATAATAGTAGTACATAATAATATATCAAACTCATGATTAATAAACTTAAACATTACATCTTCTAATTCAGTCTTATTCATCTGACCATGAGCATAAACAATACGAGCCTCAGGAACCAACTTAGAAATCTCAATAGCCTTACTAGGTAGATCATCAACATGATTATATAAAATAAATACCTGACCACCACGACTAAATTCCTTATAAATCGCATCCTTTAAAACCTGCTTATTAGAAGCTAAAACATAAGTCTGAACAGGATATCTATTACTAGGAGGAGTCTCAATCAAAGATAAACTTCTAATACCAACCATAGACATCTGTAAAGTTCTAGGAATAGGAGTAGCAGATAAAGTTAAAACATCAACATTATTCTTATAATTCTTAATCTTCTCTTTGTGCTTAACACCAAAACGTTGCTCCTCATCAACAACAAGTAATCCTAAATCCTTAAACTTAACATCATCAGATAAAATTCTATGAGTACCAATTAAAAAATCAATCTTACCTTCCGCCAAATCATTCAAAATCAACTTCTGTTTCTTAGGAGTAACAAACCTATTCATTACCTCTACCCTAATAGGATAATTACTAAACCTCTCAACTGCATTATTAAAATGTTGATTAGAAAGTATTGTAGTAGGACATAATAACGCACACTGCTTACCAGACATAATTGCCTTAAATATAGCCCTAAAAGCAACCTCAGTCTTACCATATCCAACATCCCCACACAATAACCTATCCATAGGATGAGAGCTTTCCATCTCTTTCTTAATTTCCAAAGTAGCCTTTAACTGATCAGGAGTAACTTGATAAGGAAACTCCTTCTCAAAAGAATACTGAAGATCATTATCAGGTAAAAAAGAAAAACCTTGAGCAGCCTCACGCTTCGCATATAACTCTAATAACTCATAAGCCATATCCTCAATTCGCTTACTAACACGCTTCTTAATCTTCTCCCAATCCTTACCACCCAACTTACTTAAAGTAGGCTCACATCCATTACTAGAAGAATACTTAGTAATAAAATCAATCTTCTCAACAGGAATATATAACTTATCATCATCACGATATAATAACATTATATAATCCTTCTTAAGACCATTCTTTACAAGAGTACTAATACCCGCATACTTACCAATACCATGACTAACATGAACAATATAGTCACCAATCTCTAACTTATTAATATCACGAATCTTGCTACCCAACTTAAAATTACTATTATAATTATAAACAGTAGCCTTCTTATTAAATAACTCAGTTTCACTAATAACAACAAACTTATCAAATATAAAACCACGACTAATACGCTTAACAACTAAATTAATCTTATCATCAACAATATTATTAATATCAGTAAAAACTAAATCATCACGATTTAAACTCTCTAATAACTTATTAACCTTATACCTATCACTTAAACAAACAACAACAATCTTACCACTAGAAACATAATCATCAAGTCTTTCATTAACCTTATCATAACCATTACCAAAATTATCAATGTCAAGAGAACTATAACTAATAGAATTCTCATAAGACATATTATTATCAAAAGACATAAAAGAAATAGACTTACTATTCTTTATATCATTAAAATCAAACATGTACTTAGTATCCCCTGGTAACTCTAAACTAACATTATAATTAAAAATCTCCTCAACAAGTAAATCATTACCAGTTAATATATGATCATATTTATTAAAAAATACACAAGCATCTCCTAAATAACCACCAATATTAACAACATCACTATACTTATTTAAATTCTTTTGAAACCTCTCCTCAAAAGGAACATCAGAAGAAACTAAAAACTCACTATTAGGAACAATACTAACACTATCCACGCTATCAATAGTTAATTGAGTATCAACATTAAAATACTTAATACTATCAATAGTATCACCCCAAAACTCAATACGAATAGGATTGCTACTATTAATAGGAAATATATCTAAAACAAAACCACGAACAGCTATTTCACCAGTCTTATTAACAACACTCTCCCTAACATATCCATTACTAATCAATCTATCAACAAGATCACTAAAAACAAAATCAGTTCCACTTTCCAACTTAATAATAGAATTCTTAAACACATCTACACTAGGTAAATATCTAAGATAACCCATTAAATTAGTAACAACAACACACCTATCACCACTAATAATCTTGTTTATAGTCTCAATACGAGTAACCTTTAACTCAGGAGAAATAGCTAAAGCCTCACTAGTTAAAAAATCATCCATAGGAAAAAATAATACATCATTAATGTAATTAGATAAAGATTGATACATCATATTAGCTTCATACAAACTGTTGCACACAACTAAAACATTATTATCACTTGAATTAAAATAATTATAAATATAAATACTCTTTAACTCATCATTTAATCCACTAACATATGCAAACTTAAAATCCTTAAATAAATCAAACATATTATTTCCTCCCAACGAATAAAAAGACACAAAAACGTATCTAATTATATTTATTCATCAACATCTCAAAACTTATACTTAAAAAATCATTAAAAATATCAGGCATCTTATCTAATATAGGATTAAGTATTTCCATATCACTAGAAGAAAATCTACCTAAAACATAATCCTTAGTATCAAACCTCTTATCATTAGAAATACCAACTTTAACCCTCTTATAATCCTGAGTACCTAAATTAGCCTCAATATTCTTTAGACCATTATGTCCGCCACTACTTCCACGAGGACGCAACTTAATACGACCTAAATCCATATCCAAATCATCATGAATAATCAAAATGTCAGAAACATCAATATCAAAAAACTTAACAAATCTACCTACAACATTACCAGATAAATTCATATACTCCAAAGGTTTCAAAAACATAACCTTGCATCCATTAATATTTCCCACACAATAACTACCATTAAATTTATTATTATCAAACTTAAGACCTAAAGAATCAACAATCCTATCAATTGCCATAAAACCAATATTATGACGAGTTCTCTCATACTCTCTACCAGGATTTCCCAAACCAACAATTAGTTTCAAATAAATCACCTCTTTAAATGATACTCATTATAAATAACACTCTTAGCGACTCCTCGTTCCTTCGCAACTAACTTAATCGCATCCATATCACTATTTCCCAACTTCTTATAAAACTCAATATGTTCAAGAATTGTCAAATTGTCACACTTTTCCTCTTCATTTGAGCCTTCAACAATTATAACAAACTCACCTTTAATGTCAACCATAAGAGGAATAATGTCAATAACATTTCCCCTAAAAACCTCTTCATACCTCTTAGTTATTTCCCGGGAAATACTCACACGTCTATTTCCCAACACTTTTAAAACATCCTCTAACATCTCTTTAACACGATGTGGAGACTCATAAAATATAAGAGATTCATGGTGATACTTCAAATCCTCTAACTCCTTACATCTCTTAGAACTCTTACTATTTAAAAACCCAATAAAAGTAAACTTAGAAATATCCAAACCAGAAACAATTAAAGCAGGAACAAAAGCAGTAGGCCCTGGAAGACCAACAACGTTATAACCATTCTCTATCGCACAAAGCGCTAGCTCATACCCAGGATCACTAATACAAGGAGTACCTCTATCACTAACAACACCAACACTAAAACCACTAGATAAATACTCTAATAACTTATCCCTATTACCATCTTCATTAAACTTATGACTAGAAATAAGCTTCTTCTTAATACCTAAATGTTTCAATAATAAACCAGTAACACGAGTATCCTCAGAAAAAACAACCTCTACCTCTTTCAAAGTATTAATAGCCCTTAAAGTAATATCATCCATATTACCAATAGGAGTTGGAATCAAATAAACAACCGGACTACCATCATAACTCTTCTGACTCATATAATCACCCTTCAAAAAATTTCATAACACTATCAGTATAACTACCATCACTATTATGTGTGTACATTGGAGGTAAAATCTTAAGTCCAGGACGACCATTTTTACTTCCTTCAACTAAAACCATATTACTCTCGTCACCCACATGAGGATAAACTAACTGAATACGCTTAGGCTCAATATTATTACTTCTCATGGACTCAATAATATCAATCAATCTATCAGTACGATGAACAACTGCAACTACTCCACCATTCTTAAGTAACTTACGACTTACCTTAAATAATTGTTCCAAATTCAACTTAACCTCATGACGAGCAATCACTTTATACTGACTACTATTTAAATTAGAACCCTCACTAACCTTAAAAAAAGGAGGATTACAAGTAATAACATCAAAACTATCACTCTCTAAATCAAGATAATAATCATTAATATCCATATTAACTAACTTAATCCTATCAGATAAACCATTAATATCAACATTCTTTAAAGCTAAATCATAAACATCTTTCTGTATTTCAACACCAGTAATAGAAAAATCTCCCTTACAAGATAAAATCATTGGAATAGGAGCATTCCCACAACCAATATCTAAAACATTAGTAATACTCTTATTTAAACTAACAAAATTCGCAAGCAACACAGAATCCAAAGAAAAATTAAACATATCAGTATTCTGAACAATCTTTAAATCCTTATAACCTAATAAATAATTAATTACTTCCACATTCAACCTCTATAATACCAACATTAGGAACATCAACTTTATACTTCTTACCAATAATATCAATACTTACAACTTTACCTTTACCACGTTCTGTTTCAACCTGACTACCCATACTAGGTAAACACTTGCGACATTCACTATAACAAGAATCCTCATACTTCAAACAACACATAAGTCTACCACAAACACCATTAATTTTACTAGGATTTAAAGCAATACCTTGATTCTTAGCCATATTAATACTAACAGTATCTAAATCCTTCAAAAATCCAGAACAACATAATGGTCTACCACATTGTCCACAACCACCAATTTCACGAGCCTTATCACGAGCACCTATTTGCCTTAACTCAATACGAGTCTTATAAATAGAAGCAAGCTCTTTAGCTAAATCACGAAAATCAATACGACTATCAGATAAAAACCTAAAAATTAATTGATTCCTGTCAAAAGTATATTTACAATCCACCATAATCATATGAAGACCATACTCATTAACCAAATCCTTACACTTATGTAATGCATCCTTCGCATCCTTTAAATTCTTCTTATGCTTATTAAAATCATCACGAGACGCAATACGCAAAACATTAGAAATACCATTATACTTCTTATCATCACTAACAAATGGTTCATCAATAACAGTACCAAACTCTAAACCACGCTCAGTATCAACAATAACAGTTAAATTTTTTTTAAGTCTTAACTTACCAGCATTAAAATATAATATTTCCCTAGAATCACCAATCTTAACACCTACAACAACCATTATATCGCCTCCATCTTAATAATAAACTTGTCCATAAGAAGATTTAAATTAACATTAGAATACAAGTCTTCCCTAACTTCCATAATTAAATTAAGAATACTATTAATAATATTATAATCCAATTCACTAAATTTCTCTATATTAGACTTAAATTCACTCAATATAATATCATTTCCCATCTTATAACTAATAACATCACTATAAAACATAATAATAATATTAAAAGCAAATAAATAATCATCCTTACTCTTAAAAAAATCATTCCAATACTTATTAATATAAACTAAAGTATCTAACTTATTAGAATACAAATACTCTATAAAATCAATAACATGTCCAATTTTATTAATACTTTCACTATCATTAACAAACTCATTAATCTTATCACTATCATTATATAACTGATTCCCAACATTCAAAAGCATATCATCACTTTTAACTTGAACATTATTTAAATTAATTACCTGGCACCTAGAAACAATAGTACCCAAAACCATATAGATATTATCAGTAATAAGAATCGCAACTATTCCCTCTTCAGGTTCCTCCAAAAACTTAAGAATACTATTAGAAGCAGAAATATTTAAATTCTCCACACCATTAATAATATAAACCTTACGCCCAGACAAAGACTTCATAGAAAACATTTCTTGTAACTCATCAGTCTGTTCCTTCTTAATCCATAACCCATCTGCCTCAATTACCT
>CAMVNW010000048.1 GCA_947168965.1 uncultured Caryophanales bacterium | reverse complement strand
CATAGAAAATATTCTCAAGACAAGCAAACCCAAGTGAAACAAAAACCGCATAAACTATCATATCATATACTTGATCGAATTCACGATTGTTAAATCCGATATTATATACAAATATCCACTTTGAAAATTCCTCAACCAAAGCAACACCAAAGAAAACATGAAAGAATAAAGAAACTAAATCAAAACTAAATTGCTCACTAAGTAAACTTGGAAAAAACATACTTAGAAAAAAAGTAATAATCAAAGTAACAAAAAATGATCCAATACCTGCAAAGAATAGTTGTAAAACTAAACCTATTGGTTCCTTGTTTTTATCCTTATTGTATACAAAAAGACAAATTAAAAAAACAGGTAAAACAGATATTAGCAATAACACCAAATAATTCATACAAACCACCATACTATTTATAACATAAAAAACTAAAAAAATAAAGTATATAGTTACCAACCGTTCCTATATACCTTAAACTTTACATTGCCGCTTCTATTAGTAGCATTATTAATACCATCTGAGTTCTCATAACTAAACGCAATATCAATTAATACATTACCACTACTCCATGCATCCCTCATAGCACCACCTGTATCCATTACAATAGCCATAAAAGGATCCATAATACCATTATCAACTTCAATAATAGTACCACAAGAAAACTTACTATTATCAGCAGCTACAATTCTAACTTTTCCATATTTAGAATCGTTATAATAAACCCCATCTCTTATTAAATTATGAGTTCCATATTCAGTTGAACAAGCAACATTACCACTACATCCAACACAGTTTGCGCCATAACCTGTAGTTGACCCATAAGAAATAGAGATTGGTCCCCTTCCAACTTCTATAATCTTATTAGTAGGTTCTACAACAACTGTTCCAGACTCTAAGGCATAACCATCAATACCTTCTTGAACTACCTTTTCCTCACCATACAATAAATCATCACTATAACGTGTTTCAACATCATATGATATAGGAACAACAGAAAGCGTTGAAGATTTATCAAAACTATCATTTGAAACAATAATTGTCCTACTAAATGCAATTCCTGCAAATGAAGTAGATGTCAAAAACAAAAAAGCAAAAAACCTCTTCATCATAAGAAATTTTGAAAATATCATATTTCACCTCTCTAATGAAACGAAAAATATCATACCACAACTATTTCTTAAAATCAAACAAATCGAAAGAATTTTTCTTGGTAATTCTTGACACATCCTCTAAATCAATATTTTTAATCTCAGAAATTTTTCGAGCCACATATAAAATATTATAAGGTTCATTCCTTTTACCTCTTAAAGGTTCAGGACTCATATAAGGACTATCAGTTTCTAATAATAAATTAGAAATATCAATCTCCCTTACTACACCCTTTAATCTTCCAGCATTCTTAAAAGTAAGAACACCACCGATACCTAACTTACATCCTAGCTTAACAAATTCACGAGCCATCTCTAAAGAACTTGAAAAACAATGAATATCAGTGTTAGAGCCAATATTATATTTTTTAATAATATCATAAGTATCATTAATAGCATCCCTACTATGAACAACAATAGCCTTATTGTTTTCCAAAGCAATTTCAATTTGTTGACAAAACAAATCAATCTGTCTTTCCTTGTTATCCTTTGTATAATAATAATCAAGACCAATCTCGCCAACACCAACGATTTTAGAATCATTAATATGATTACGTATAAAATCTAAATCATATGACTCATCAACACTTTCAGGATGAATACCTAAAGTACCATAAACATTATCATAACGTGAACATAACTCTAATACCTCTCTGTTAGAAGCATCATCACACCCACTCACAACTATTATATTCTCACCCATTCTATTAATTACATCATCCAAATCAGGATAATCAACAGAAAACAAATGACAATGAGTATCAACCATAAAACCCTCCAAAAACTAATCCCTACTTAAAATAAAATATTTAGTGGCAAATCCAACCACTATAAAAAAATAACAACAATCAATTATCTTAAAATTATTGATCATTAAATAAATCATTATTAAACTAATTACTGCAAAAAACAACATTACAAACTTAGTATCCTTACCTTTTAACATGTATATTCTCCTTACTTTTACAGCAACAAGAACATAATAACATATTTTTATATATAAAACAAAGTAAAAAATAATAAAAACATCCATATTATTTCAACAATTTACACATATTTACATCATATAGTGACAAATAAAACAAAAAAAATAAAAAAAACGACAAAAAAAGAAACTAGTTTAGTTCCTCTAAAATAGCCTCTTTATCTATACGAGCAAATAACACCTCAGGATCATTCAAAACAATCCCAATATCCAAACCATTAAAACTATTTAATGACTCATAATATCTATTTTCAGTATTTAATTGTTTAAATATTCTATCAGCAGTATCAGGTAAAATACATTGTAACAATACCGCACCATGACGAATAGATTCTAACAAATTATACATAACAGTAGCTAACCTATCACGATTAGAATCATCCTTTGCTAAAATCCAAGGAGTTGTCTCATCAATATATTTATTACATCTCTTAAATATATCAAAAACAGAATCAATTGCTTCAGACACCTTCAAATCATTCATCTTTTCTTCCATTACCTTTGGAGCATTCATAACAACATTAATCAAATCGTTATCAACATCATTTAATTCATGAGGTTCAACAACTACCCCATCAAAATACTTCTTACTCATACTAATAGTTCTATTAACCAAATTACCTAAAATATTAGCCAAATCAGTATTAACTCTATCAATTAACAAATCATAAGTAAAAGTACCATCACTCGAAAAAGGCATTTCATGAACCATATAGTATCTTACTGCATCAACACCAAATTTATCAACTAGATCATCAGCATAAACAATATTACCCTTACTCTTACTCATCTTATCATTGCCAAATAACATCCAAGGATGACCGAAAATTTTCTTAGGTAAAGGTAAATCCAAAGCCATTAGAATAATTGGCCAATAAATAGTATGAAATCTCAAAATATCTTTACCAATTAAATGTAAATCACAAGGCCAATACTTTTTAAACTCTTCACTTGAACCATCAGGATCATACCCTAAAAAAGTAATATAATTAGTTAAAGCATCAATCCATACATAAATAACATGCTTATCATTAAAACTAACAGGAATCCCCCACTTAAAACTAGTACGACTAACACATAAATCTTGTAATCCTGGCTTAATAAAATTATTAATAATTTCATTCTTACGACTAACAGGTTCAATAAACTCAGGATGACTTTCAATATAATCTTCTAACCTCTTCGCATATTTATCCATTCTTAAAAAGTAAGCCTCTTCAGAAGCACTATGAACTTCTCTTCCACAGTCAGGACATTTACCATCAACTAATTGTGACTCAGTAAAGAAAGACTCACATGGAGTACAATATAACCCTTCATACTTACCTAAATAAATATCACCTTGATCATATAACTTCTTAAAAATCTTAGAAACAACAGCCTCATGACTAGGATTAGTAGTTCTAATAAACCTATCATAACTAGTATTCATGACATCCCAAATACGACGTATTTCCAAAGAAACATCATCTACAAATTTTTGTGGAAGAACACCTGCTGCTGCAGCCTTCTCCTCTATCTTAATACCATGCTCATCAGTACCAGTCTGAAAATAAACATCATAACCTAACAATCTCTTATAACGAGCAATAACATCAGCTAAAACAACCTCATAAGTATTACCAATATGTGGCTTACCAGAAGTATACGCAATAGCCGTTGAAATATAAAATTTTTCTTTCATACTATCCCTCCTTAGTAGTACTACCTATTCCAGAATTACGAATATCTGTAACAATATCATCATCAGTAATTAAAAACTTAGTAAAAACACCTTGACCAAAAGCTTGACCCTTTTTACAAACAAAATCCTTATCACCATGATTTTGTAAACTAAACCACATATGTCCTTCATTATCAGAATTATTATAATAATCAGCGTCAATTACCCCTACTTGATTAGTCATACGAACATTATATTTAAATCCCATGCTACTACGAACATATAACATAAAGGCCTCATCATCATTCATTAAAACCTTAACGCCAGTAGGAACCTTTAATATTTCACCTGGATGAATAACAAAATCACTTATCGCATAAAAATCATAACCTGCACTTTTAAGAGTTGCCCTCCTTGGTAAATTATATTCATCATACATACTTTTATCATCACAGATATCATGACTAAACTGTGAAAAACTAATCTTTTCTAACTTTCTCATAAATCACTTCCAAAAAAAATCACATCAATAGATGTGACTAAAATTACAATGCATCCATTGAAAAACTAAACACATTATAACATTAAAAACATTATTCTTCAATAGATTTTGAAAGGATTTTTGAAGCAAGAGAAGCAATAAGCATATCATCATCACTTATTTCGTCACGATCAAAAATAATAACCAATCCAACACTATCTCCATTCGCAACAACAGAATTAATAACATACTTACACTCTAAACTAAAATCATCAGTTATAACTAAATCCTTATTATACTTCTCTATAATACTCTCACGCCTCTTTATGCTAGAACTTAAATTATCACTAATAGACTTATTTAATAATTCTTTAACATTACTACTACAAGCAATAACACTGTCACCATCAGTAATAACAACACTCTTTTTAACCAAAGAATATAAAGAATCTACCAAATTAGAAGCATAAAGATCAACATTTCTCATTATAGAAAACTTCTTCAAAACAACATTATTGCCATCAACAAAAATCTCCAAAGACTCGCCATCACGAATACGAAGATTTCTTCTAATTTCCTTAGGAATAACAATACGACCTAAATCATCAATTCTACGAACAACTCCAGTAGCTTTCATAAATCACTCTCCTAAATAATATTTTTACCAACAAATACCTTTTTTATACCAAAATTAAAAACTTATGTTATAATATAACACGTAGGAGGAATTTTAATGAAAAAAACAGAAGAAATATACGTATTTGGACATAAAAATCCAGACACAGACGCTGTAACATCAGCAATAAATTTATCATATCTAAAAAATCAACTAGGAATGAATACAACACCAAGAGTATTAGGAAATATAAATAACGAAACAGAATTCGTTCTAAACTACTTTAATGTAAAAAAACCAGAATACTTAAATAATGTAAAACTACAAATTAAAGATTTAGACTATAATAATAACCATAGTATAGACAATAACCAATCAATATACTATGCTTATAACTACATGCAAGAACACGGAATAAATAATATACCAATACTAAACAATAAACAAGTAGAAGGATTAATCGCAATGAAACATATCGCAAAATATATGATTTCAGACGATTCAAAAGTATTAAATGCATCATATCAAAACATTATTGAATCATTAGAAGCAGAAGAAGTATTAAAATTCAATGATAAAATAGAAGGAACATTTACAATAGCTGCATTTAAAAACACAACATTTATAGAAAATATTAAAGTAGACAACAACACAATAGTACTAGTTGGAGATAGATATAAAGTATTAGAATATTCAATAAAAAATAAAGCTAAATTAATAGTAATCACAGGAAATCATAATATTCCAGAAGAACTATTAAATCTAGCACGTGAAAACAAAGTAAATATAATTAAAACAAGCTTCCATACATACGAAGCTGCAAAAATGATATCATTAAGTAACTACGCAATACAAATCGCAATAAAAAAAGAAGATATTGTAACAGTAGACGAAAACGACTTAGTAAGTGACTTCATCGATTTAGCAAACAAAATGAAATATACATACTATCCAGTAGTAGACAAAAACAAAAACTTTATTGGAAACATAGAATTAATAGATACAAATAAACAAAATAGAAAACAAGTAATGTTAACAGACCATAACGAATACGATCAATCAGTTGATGGATTACAAGAAGCAGAAATAGTAGAAATAGTAGACCACCACAACATTGGATCAATCGGAACAATGGCACCAATAAACTTCAGAAGTATGCCAGTAGGAAGTACAAATACATTACTATATAAAATGTATAAAGAACATAACATAAAAGTTCCAAAAGAAAACGCTGGATTAATGCTTTCAGGAATTATATCAGATACATTATTATTAGTATCACCAACTACAACAGAATTAGATAAAGAAACAGCAAAAGAACTAGCAGAAATAGCCGGAGTAGATTTAAAACAATACGGACTAGAAATGCTAAAAGCTGGAACATCATTAAAAGGAAAAACAGAAGAAGATATCCTATTTGGAGACTTCAAAATGTATGAAGTAAATAATAAAAAAATATGTGTTACTCAAGTATCAACATTCGATATAAACGACTTTAACGATAGTATAGAAAAATATAAAGAACTATTAAATAAAAATGCAGAAAACAATAACTACGATGTATTCGCATTCTTTATAACAGACATATTAAAAAATGGTTCTTATGTATACTATAATAATTCAGCACAAGAAATAATGGAAAAAGCATTTGATATAGAAAACATGCCACAAGGTACATACCTAGATGGATGCGTATCAAGAAAAAAACAAGTAATTCCAAAAATAATGAAAGTATTAGACTAAAAGAAAAATTGTTAGAAACCCTAACAATTTTTTTATATATTATTATCTAATTCACTAGAAATAGAAGATTTTTTCTTAGAAGACTTGAAACACAATCCAATACATCTAAATAATCCAAACACACCAACTAAAATAAATCCTGCTCCTGCAAACATCACAACATAATTAGAACCATTTAAAAATACAACTTCAGCAGGATTACTTGGATTATACTTTAAAGTTATAGTATCACCAATTGCAGGTAAACTAGTAGACTTAACACTAGAATAAACTTTATAATCAATACCACCAACATTATACTGATAAATAGTATATGCACTACCATCCTCAGATCCAGCAGAATCAAAATCAATAACAGTAGCAGTTACCTCAACAAAAGAATCATTCTTATCAATAAACTCATTAAGTATTTTATTACCATAAAAACTTACAACAACACCAATACCAATAAGTACTACAGAAGTTAAAAAAGTCTTAATAATTCTAAACATACAAATACCACCT
>CAMVNW010000047.1 GCA_947168965.1 uncultured Caryophanales bacterium | reverse complement strand
TAATGAATATGTAATTAAATATTGTTCTGATGATAGAATTATTTCTAGAAGGTATGAGTTGGTTTAATTTATATTTTTTGTCATATCTTTAAATAGAGGTGATATGATGTATGAAACTTATACAGTGAAGCAGGGAGATACGATTTTTATGGGGAATAATGAGTAGTAATTTTCAATTAGACAATATTAAATGATAAAAAAATATGCTAAAGAAAATAATATTATTAAATATGAATAATTGAAAATTGATATTAAAGAATTTTAGAAGAGTTCAAGAGAAAAATATTCTTTTTTGAATCTTTTTAATAAAACCAAGCCTTTAAAAAATTATTTGAATTTATAAAAAGAAAAAACAAAAAATAGGGTGAAATTTAATTAACCCTATTTTTATATATGTTTAGAAAAGTAATTATAATTATTTAAACTTTGTCAGGAATTAATTTATCAAAATATAATAATAATTCTTCTTTTGAATATTTATCTTTATTTTTAATCCAATCGATGCCTATGTTTACAATACCTCCTATATAAAATTTTGTAATAACATCTATCGGAATATTAGATATTATATTATTCTTTTTTAGTCTACTAGTTAAATCTCTATTACTAACATCAATTAGAAAATCTATTACAATTCCATTTTTGTCATTTTTAAGTATAGAATTGTAAGTTTCTCTTTTTTCATCAACATGATTAATTAATATTTTTAGTAATTCCATAAAATAGTTTTTTGATATATCTTCTTCTTTGTTTTTCTTCAGTTCGTTTTCTAAATTATTTTTTAAATCATTTATCATTGCTAATAAAAGGTCATATTTGTCTTCGTAGTGTGCATAAAATGTTGAACGATTAATTAAAGCTTGATCACATATATCGGATATTTTAATTTTTTCAAAGTCTTTTTGTTCCATCAATGTAATTAATGCTTCAAATAAAACTTTATTTGTTTTGATAATTCTTAAATCAATTTTGTTTTTCATAAAATCACCTGAATTTAATTATATATCATTCTTTTTAAGAAAGCAATTATCAAACAAAAAGTTTGATAACTATATATATATATTATTAACTTCTGTTTGTTATCCAACAAAAAATAACATAGTGATGTGTACTTATTTTAAAATTAGCAATAAACTATACAAATGGAGGCGTAAACATGAGAAAAATTACAAATTTTATAGTGAAAGGAAGATATGTTTTTCTAACACTATTTGTTATATTAGCAGTTTTTAGTTTATATTTATCAACTAAAGTTAATATTAATGAAGATATTATGAAATATTTGCCTAAAACATCTGAAACCAAAATAGGTAAGGATATTATGGAGGAGGAATTTTCAGAACAGGATTCTTCTGTACTTAATGTTATGTTTAAAGGCTTATCAGATACTGAAAAGGAGGACACTTTAAAAAAATTAGAAAGTATTAATGGTGTAAGCTCAGTTCTTTATGAAAATACGGATGAATACAATAAAGACAAATATACTTTATATGTATTAAATGTAGATGATTATGATCATTCAGAAACAGCTTCTAATGTTTATAATTATGTTAAAGATAATTTTAATACAGCTGGTATGAGTGGTTCTATATATGATGAAAATAAGCCTATTTTACAAATATGGATAGTAGTTGCTGCAATAGCTTGTGCAATGGTTATACTGATAATGCTTAGTGATTCTTATGTTGAACCATGGTTATATTTAATTTCAATAGGAATAGCAGTATTTATTAATAAAGGTACTAATATTATGTTTGATAGTGTATCTTCGATAACAGATTCTATTGTTGCAATTTTACAGCTTGCTCTTTCTATGGATTATTCTATTATGCTATCTAATAGATATAAGCAAGAAAAAAAGACTCATTCTAACAAAATAGATGCAATGAAAGAGGCATTATATCATTCATTTAAAGCTATTTCCAGTAGTTCAGTAACAACAATTGTAGGCTTACTTGCACTTGTATTTATGAGTTTTACGATTGGTAGAGATTTAGGTTTTGTATTAGCAAAAGGCGTATTACTTAGTTTAGTAAGTATCTTCTTCTGCTTACCAGCATTACTTTTAATATTTGATAACTTGATTGAAAAGACTAAGAAAAAATCACCAAAGTTTAATTTAACTAAATTAGGTAATTTTATATATAAAACTAGATATATTCAATCTGCTTTAATAGTTCTTCTATTTATTGCTGCATACTTACTTAAAGGAAATATCGGAATTCTTTTTACAGGATCACAGCAAGACAAAGTTGGTGCAGTATTTCCTGCAACAAATCAAGTAGTAATTGTTTATAATAATAAGTATGAAGAGATAATTTCATCTTATTGTAAAGAATTAGAGAAAGATGAAAAAATAGATCAAGTATTATGTTATTCTAATACAATTAATGAGAAACTTGCGTATGATGAATTAAACAAGAAATTTGAAGATTTAGGTCAAGATACAGAAATAGAAGAATATTTAATTAAACTTATTTATTACAATTATTATAATAAAGATTCAAGCAATAAAATGACATTAAATGAATTTATTTCATTTATTAAATCAGATATTTATACTAATGATAATTTTAGTGATTCATTAAATAAGGATACTAGAGATAATTTAGATTTGTTAGAAAACTTTACATCATCATCTCTAATTAATGAAAATAGAACAACAACAGAAATAGCAGATATTTTAGGAATGAATAAAGATGATGCGGATAATATTTTAATTTACTACAATAGTAAGAATGCTGATACTAAGATGACAATTAAAGATTTTGTAAATTTTATGCTTAATGATGTAGCAAATGATCCAAAATATTCATCAAGTTTAGATTTAACAACAATTTCAAAATTAAAACAGTTACAAAATTTTACAGATACAAACAAAATAAATAAAAAAATGAATTCAAGTGAACTATCTAATATTTTCGGAATAGATAAGAATTTAATAGAACAATTATTCTTATTCTATAGAACAACAATAGAAAGCAACACCAAAATGACATTAAACGAATTTGCTAATGTTGCACTAACTATGTCTAATCAAGATGCTTATAAAGGTATGTTTGATGAAAGTACTATTAATTCATTAAAGATGTTATCTACATTAAGTAGTGAACAAATAATTACTAGTGAGTTAGATGTGTCATCTATGAAGACATCACTTAATAATTTAGGATTAAGTTTAGATGATAATACAATGTCACTTTTATATATTTACTATACAGGATATAATTCAAATTCTAAATTAACATTAAATGAATTTGCTAATGTTGCGTTAAATATGTCTAATCAAGATGCTTACCAATCATATTTTAGTGAAGATACTATAAAATCTTTACAAACAATTATATCGCTAAATTCGTATTATAATACAGAACTTCCTAATAGCAATCTATATTCAATGTTTGGAATAGATGCAGAAACTGGTGCAAAATTGAATTATGCAATAACTGGAGATTTGTCTGGCAGTTATAGTATGACACCATTACAATTTGTAAATACATTATTACAAACTCCTGAAATAACTTCTGAGCTAAATAGTAATCAAATATCACAATTAGGCACTGCACAATATATAATGAGCAATATAGATACAGCATATAGTGTTGATGAAATTTCAAATGCTTTATCTCAAAATAAAACTATTGTGAGTGTTGTTTATGGTGTATATGATTATCAAAATGGTAATTTAAAAAATATATCAATTAAAGATTTAATTAACTTTCTATATGAAAATAAATCAAATCCATTTTTATCTGATAAATTATCTACAGCCAGCAATATGTTAGATTTAGCATACAAGATAGTTAATAATACGAATACTACTTATAATTATTCGGAAATAAGCAATATAACTGGAACTGATAAACAAGAAGTAAGTAAGATATTTGGAGTTTATGATTATCAAAATGGTACAACAACTATGACTCCATTAGAACTTGCAAACTTAATATTAGAAAATAAAGAAAATGAATTATTAAAAGGTAAATTAACTAATTCCTCAATTAATGAATTATCACTTGTTAGAGAAGTGATGAACGGAACTTTAAATCAAATTATGTATTCATCTTCTAATTTAAGTTCGTTATTAAATATAGATAGCGATACTATGAGTTTATTATTTAGTTTATATAATTCAAAATATATTAAATCAAATGAGAAAATTTCTCTTAAAAATTATGTTGATTTTATTGTTAAAGATGTAATGAATAATAAAGATTATTCAGAAAATTTTGATACTAAAAAAAGAGAAAAATTAACCACAATAAATAAGATCATGAATAATTCGTTAAATGAAACAAAATATACATCTGCAGAATCTTTTGCATTACTAAATGTTTTGAATGATGACTTAGATAAATCACTTGTTGATTTAGTTTATATGTATTATGGAAGCAACAGGGAATATAATGAATCATGGAAGATGACTATTGAAGAATTTGTTAATTACTTAAACTCTGATATTTTAACAGATTCAAGATTTGATGATTTTATAAGCTCTGAAAAAAGGACTACAATAACAAATTCTAAAAAGACAGTAGATAAATCAAAAAAATTAATAGTATCTGATAAATATTCAAGAGCAGTATTAAACACAAAATATGCATTTGAAGATGAAGATACATATAAGTTTATTAATAAGTTACAAGATGATGTTGGTAATAAAGATGATATATATGTAGTAGGACATTCTCCAATGGCAGTTGAAATGAGTAAATCATTTAATGGGGAATTAAATAAAATTACAATATTAACAATGATATTTATATTCATTGTAGTTGCCATAACATTTAAAGATTTAATAATTCCATTTGTTTTAGTTTTAATTATTCAAACTGCAGTTTATATAACTATGAGTGCTATTTCTATAACAGGTGGATCAGTATATTTTATATCTTTGTTAATAGTTCAAGCAATACTTATGGGAGCAACTATAGATTATGCAATTGTTTATACTTCATATTATCGAGAGTCAAGATTAACAATGGGAGTAAAAGAGTCTGTTATCAGTGCGTATAATAGGTCTATTCATACAATAATTAGTTCATCTTCAATACTTATAATTGTTACATTAGTTGTAGCTGGATTTGCATCAGCAATTGCTGCTAAAATATGTGAAACAATTTCGCAAGGAACATTTGCTGCAGTAATATTAATTTTATTTGTATTACCTGGCGTGTTAGCGTCAATGGATAAATTTATATGTAAGCAAAGTTGTTATAAGAATTAGCAGAACAAATTTGCCAAACATAATTTTATAAAATTAAAGAAACTATAAAGATTAAATCTAAGTAGTTTCTTTTTATTTATATTTTGTAAATATTTATATTTTTTATCATATTCTTTAATAGAGGTGATATGATGTATGAAACTTATACTGTTAAACCAGGTGATACTTTATATGGTATAAGCAATCAGTTTGGTGTTTCAGTTACTGAGCTTGCTGAATTAAATGGAATAAAGGGCAGTAATTTACCTGTTGGTACTGTTTTAAAGATTCCTAGTAAGAGTGGTGTTAATCCAAATAATATGTTTATGTATACTGTAGAAAAGGGAGATACTTTATATAGTATAGCTCGTAAGTATAATACTACTGTTAATGATATTATTAATTTAAATTATTTAAAGAGTAATAATTTGAGTGTTGGTCAGGTTATAAGAATTCCTGAGACTTATTATAATTATGATGAAATGAGTGCTCCTAATTATATAACTTATACAGTTAAACCGGGTGATACTTTGTATAGTATAGCTTCTAATAATGGTGTTAGTGTTGATACTATTATTAGTGATAATGTTTTACCTAATAATAGTTTAAGTGTTGGTCAGGTTTTAAGGTTAAGGGTTAGTGATGGTGAAGTATTAGAGTGTTTTGGTCCTGATTTTGATATTCCAGAGGAGATTGTTCCTAGTGTTACTTATATTGTTAAAGCGGGAGATAATTTATATAATATTGCGAAACAGTATAATACTAGTGTAAGTGAGATTGTTCGTTTAAATAGTTTACCTAACAATAATTTAAGTGTAGGTCAACAATTGCTTATTCCTACTGCTTCTGTTTCTGATAATTCTAGTTCATCTAATACTTATGTAGTTAAGAGTGGGGACAATTTATATAGTATTGCGCGTAGATTTGGTACTAGTGTTAATGATATAATTCGTTTGAATAATTTGCCTGGTACTAGCTTAAGTATTGGTCAGACTTTAGTTATTCCTAATAATTCTAGTGGTTCTAGTAATACTTATGTAGTAAAGAGTGGAGATAATTTATATAGTATTGCTCGTAAGTTTAATGTTTCTGTTGATAGTATTAAGAGTAAGAATAATTTGAAGTCTAATTTATTAAGTGTGGGTCAAACATTGATTATTTAGGGGGGTTTATGACTTATAATATTGATGATAAAGAGTTTTTAAATAGTGAACTTTATAAAAGTTTTATTAATGCGAATCCTGGATTAGGTTTTTTAAAGATTAGGGCTTTTGCTGCTAGTCAAGCTGTTCCTATAAGTGGATTAAGTGTTCAAGTTTCAAAGGATATTGGTGGTAATAAGGTTATATTTTTTGAGGGTGTTACTAATGAGTCTGGTGTGATTGAAAGGATTTCTTTACCTGTTCCTAGAATGAGTAGTGATAATATGATGGCTCCTGTTATTAGTACTTATGATATTAGTACTATATATGAGGGTGAAAGTAGGGTTTATAAGGTTAATGTTTATGATGATATTTATGTTGTACAAAATATTAATGTAACACCAAATATTAGTTATGGAGTTGTTGATTAATGGCTGTTAGATATCCAGTAATACCTAATAGTATTACAGTTCACTTGGGTGAACCTGATTCTGCTGCTCGTGATATTACTATTCCTTTTACTGATTATATTTCTAATGTTGCGGCTTCTGAAATATATCCTACATGGCCAAGAGCTAGTTTGGAAGCTAATATTTATGCGATTATTAGTTTTGCTTTAAATCGTGTTTATAATGAATGGTATAGGAGTAAGGGTTATAATTTTGATATTACTTCTAGTCCTATTTATGATCAGACTTATACTTTGAATCGTTCTACTTATGAGAATATTGATGATATTGTTAATGATATTTTTGATAATTATGTTGTTAAGGGTAATCAAGTTCAACCTTATTTTACTAGGTATTGTGATGGGAGAAAGACTACTTGTGATGGTTTAAGTCAATGGGGAAGTGTTAGTTTAGCTAATCAAGGAAAGAGTGCTTTGGATATTTTGAAAACTTATTATGGTAATGATATTTCTATTAAGTATGATGCTCCTGTAGGGGACGTGGAAGAGGGATATCCTGGAAGTCCTGTAGGGTTAGGTTATGCTGGAAATCCAGTACTTGCTATTCAACGTGATTTAAGAAGAATTCGCAAGAATTATCCTGCTATTCCTGATATTAGTGGTTCTTTAGGTATTTATGATAAGGAAACTGAGGA
>CAMVNW010000046.1 GCA_947168965.1 uncultured Caryophanales bacterium | reverse complement strand
TTATGTATGATATAATATTGAATTGTTAGGGAGGTAGTTATGTTTAGATTTGAAAAAAAATATATTTTAAACAATTTACAAGTTGAACAATTAAAACATAGACTTTCTCCTATAATGAAATTAGATCCTATTTTGTCTGGCAAGTCTTATTATAGTATTCGAAGTTTATATTTTGATGATTATAATGATATTTGTTTAAAGCAAGTTATTAATGGTATTAGTGAAAGATATAAATATAGAATTAGATTTTATAATGGTAATACAGATTATATTGTTTTAGAAAAAAAATATAAAATTAATAATATGACTAAGAAGATAAGTTGTCAGATTAGTAAGGAACAGGTTATTAATATTTTAAATGGTGATATTAGTATTTCTAAGGATAATGATAAATTGTTAAATGAATTTTATTTAATGATTAAAACTAGAGGTTTTAAACCTGCTATTATAATTGATTATGATAGAATCCCTTATGTTTATGATGCTGGTTATGTTAGGGTTACTTTTGATTATAATTTATCTTGTAGCTATGATTTTGATAAGTTATTTGACAATGATATTTTAAGGATTCCTTTGTTGGAAGAGGGAAGTACTATATTAGAAGTAAAGTACAATGATTTTATTCCTGATTATATAAGGTTTTCTTTACAATTAAATGAGTTGTATAGAACAAGTTTTTCTAAGTATGGGAATGGAAGACTTGCTGTTAAAAATTATGTTGGAGGTTGTTTATGAGTTTTTCAGATATTTTTAAAAAGAATTTTTTAGAAAATTTTACAGGTACTGTTAGTATCCAAATGGTTATAATTACTTTATTATTTGCTTTAGTTTTTTCATTAGTTGTATTTTATGTATATAAGTTAACTAGTAAAAATACTATTTATTCAAAGAGTTTTAATGTTACTATGTCTTTGATTAGTATTGTTACTGCTGGTGTTGTTTTATCAATGCAGGCTAATATTGTTGTATCACTTGGTATGGTTGGAGCACTTTCTATTGTTAGATTTAGAACTGCTGTTAAGGAACCAAGAGATTTATTATTCTTATTTTGGTCTATTAGTAATGGTATTATAATAGGTGCTGGTGTATATTCTTTAGTATTTATTATGGCTATTGTTTTAACTATTGGTTTAATAGTATTTGATTTATTACCAAGTAATAAAATTCCTTATTTATTAGTTGTTAATATAGGTGATAACAATGTTTTTGATAAGATTGTTGATACTTTAATAGTTAATAATATAAAATATAAGGTTAAATCAAGAAATGTTACTAAAGGAAGTACTGATGTTGTTTTTGAATTATCTTGTAAGAGTCCTGAATTGTTAATTGATGATTTAAATAAGATTAAGGGTATAACAAGTTATAATTTAATTAGTCAAGATGGAGAATGTCAATTTTAAATAGTAATTTACTTTACTATTTTTTTTAATTATTTTATAATGATTATAGGGGGTTAGTTAGAAAGAGGTGAATGCCCAGAAGGGGTTTAATGAAAAAAGTTACTATTTTAGCTTTGCACCTTGGATATGGTGGTATTGAAAGAGCAATTACTGATTTAGCTAATAGTTTAGTTGATGATTACAATGTAGAAATTATTTCTACTTATAAGGTTTATGATAAACCTGTTAATAGATTGGATATAAGAGTTAAGGTAAAATATTTATCTCAGATTAAGCCTAATAAAAAAGAATTTAAGGTGGCTTTAAAAAAACTTAGATTTATTAGTGCATTTAAGGAAGGTATTAAAAGTATTAAAATCCTTAAGATGAAAAAAGAATTAATGATAGATTTCATTAAAAATTGTGATTCTGATGTCATTATTTCTACTCGTGATATTCATAATAAGTGGTTAGGTGAATATGCGAAGGACGGAGTAATGAAAATAGGATGGGAACATAATCATCATCATGGAAATGAAAGGTATGCTAAAAAAATAATTGAAAGCTGTAAGAATTTAGATTATTTTGTTTTAGTTTCTAAGGATTTAACTAATTATTATAAGACAAGAGTTAAACCAAAATGTGTTTATATTCCTAATTTAGTTTCAAAGGCTGATGTTACATCTGATTTGAAAAGTAAGAATTTGGTTAGTGTTGGTAGGTTATCTCATGAAAAAGGATTTACTGATTTAATCGATGTATTTGCTTTGATTCATATGATGTATCCTGATTGGAAATTAAATATAATAGGTGATGGTGAAGAAAAAGGTAAAATTATTTCTAAAATTAAAAAATATGGTTTAGAAGAAGATGTTATTATGCATGGTTTTTTAGATAAAGAAGAGGTTGGAAAGATTTTATCAGATTCTTCAATATATATGATGACTTCTTTTACAGAATCTTTTGGTATTGTACTTTTAGAGGCTTTTTCTTATGGTGTTCCTTGTGTTGCGTTTGATAGTGCAGAAGGCGCTAATGAAATTATAAGCAATAATTGGGATGGATATTTGATTAAGGATAGAGATGTTGATCAAATGGCAAAAAGAGTATGTCATTTGATTGGTAATTATAGCAGAAGATTTATTATGGGTCAGAATGCTATTAAAAAGGCAAATAAGTATTCTTTAGAGGAAGTAAGAAATAAATGGATTAAAATTATAAAGTAGGTGGGTTATGAAAAAGGTACTTTTTATATCTAGTACTGGAGGACATTTGAATGAATTATTACAGTTAAAAAAGACAATGAAAAGGTATGATTCTTATATTGTTACTGAGAAAACAAAGTCAACTGTTGGTTTAAAAAATCAATTTAATAATGTTAATTTTTTAAAGTATGGAACTAAATCTCATTTAAGTTACATATATATTTTTCCTTATAATGTTTTTAAAAGTTTTGTTTACTTTTTAAAAATTAGACCTGATGTTGTAGTTACTACTGGTGCTCATACTGGTGTTATTATGTGCTATATTGCTAAATTGTTTAGGCGTAAAGTAATTTATATAGAAACTTTTGCTAATATTCATTCTAAGACTGTTAGTGGTAGGCTTGTTTATCCTATTGCTGATATGTTTATTGTACAATGGGAGAGCATGTTAAAACTTTATCCCAATGCTATTTATGGAGGTTGGATATTTTGATTTTTGTTAGTTTAGGTACAAATGATAAAAGTTTTAAAAGGTTACTTGATAGGATAGATATGGAGATTAGTTCTGGTAATATAAAGGATGATGTTATTGTTCAGTCTGGCTATACTAAGTATGAGTCTACTAATATGAAGATAGTTGATTTAATGTCTATGGATGAGTTTAGTAAGTGTATTTCTTCTTGTGATATTTTGATTACTCATGGAGGTGTTGGAACAATTCTTGATGGTTTAAAGCATGGTAAAAAAATTATTGCTTTTCCAAGGCTTTCTAAATTTCAGGAACATGTTAATGATCATCAAGTTGAAATAATTAATGAATTTTATGATAATGGTTATATTTTAACTGGTGAAATTGATGATTTGTGTGATCTACTTATAAAGGTTAAGGATTTTAATCCTAAAATGTATAAATCTAATAATTATAAATTCAATAAATTAATTAAAGATTATATAGATAGTTTATAAATAAAGTAGTATAATACGTTTGGAGGTAATATTATGAAAGTTTTAGTTACAGGTGGAGCAGGTTATATTGGAAGTCATACTTGTGTTGAGTTATTAGATGCAGGTTATGATATAGTTATTATTGATAATTTTTCTAATTCAAAGCCTGATGTTATTGATAAAATTAAGAAAATTACAGGAAAAGATTTTGTATTTTATGAGGGTGATGTTTGTGATAAGACATTATTGAATAAGATTTTTTCTGAAAATGAGATAGGTTCTGTTATTCATTTTGCTGGATATAAGGCTGTTGGTGAGTCGGTTGCTAAACCATTAATGTATTACAGAAATAATATTGACTCAACTTTAAGTTTATTAGAAACTATGAACGAGTTTAATTGCAAGAGGTTAGTATTTTCTTCTAGTGCAACTGTTTATGGTAAACCAGAGAGTTTACCTATAAGAGAGGGATTTAGTTTATCTACTACTAATCCTTATGGTGCTACTAAGTTAATGATTGAGGATATTTTAAGAGATTTATATGTTTCTGATAATAGTTGGAGTATTGCAATATTAAGATATTTTAATCCGATTGGCGCTCATAAGAGTGGTATTATTGGTGAAAATCCTAATGATATTCCAAATAATTTAATGCCATATATTGTTAAAGTTGCTACAGGTGAGTTGGAGTGTCTTAATGTTTTTGGTGATGATTATGATACACCAGATGGTACTGGAGTAAGAGATTATATTCATGTTGTTGACTTAGCTAAGGGGCATATTAAGGCTATTGAACATATTTTAAATAGTAAGGGTATTGATGCATACAATTTAGGTACAGGACATGGGTATAGTGTATTAGATTTGGTAAAAACTTTTATGGATGTTAATGGAGTTAATGTTAAATATAAAATAACTGATAGACGTCCAGGAGATATTGATTCATGTTATGCTGATCCTTCAAAAGCTTTAGATGTTTTAGGATGGAAAGCAACATTAGGCATTGAAGATATGTGTCGAGATGCTTATAATTTTGTAAAGAATGTTAAAGAAGACTAGTTCTTCTTTTTGTTTTATGATAAAATTATTATGGTAGATGTGTATGAAGAGTATTTATTTAGTGATGTCACAGACTGGTACTATTTTGTCTAGGACTATTAAATTTGTTTCTGGTAAGGAATATAATCATATTTCTTTATCGCTTAATGAATGTTTAGATTATATGTATTCTTTTGGTAGAAAAAATCCATATAATCCTTTTATTGGTTCATTTGTTACTGAAGGTATTGATATTGGTACTTTTCTGAGATTTAAAGATACTAAGTGTCGTGTTATAAGGATTGATATTACTGATTTGCAGTATGAGATGTTGTGTTCTAATATTTATGATATGATTGAGAATAAGGATAAGTATAAATATAATTTGATTGGATTATTTTTAGCGGCTTTTAATATTGATATGAATTTTGATAATAAATATTATTGTTCTCAATTTGTTAAATATATATTGAATAAGTCTGATATTGATGTTTCATCTATTCCTAATATTGCTCATCCTACTGATTTTATGAGTTTATCTAGTGATATTATGTATGAAGGTTTATTAAGGGATTATTCCAAATGTTATATTAAGAGGTGATTTTTATGTATTATAAAAAAAGTGTTAAGAAGGTATTAGAAGAATTAGAAACTAATATTGATGGGCTTAGTGAGAATGAGGCTAGTAATAGATTAGAAAGTTATGGTTTAAATGTTATTTCTAATGAGAAAAAAGTAAGTAAATTTTCTATGTTTTTGAAACAATTTCAAGATGCGATGATTATAATGTTATTAATTGTTTCTATTATTTCTTTTTTTTATTCTTATTTTATGCATGAATCTTATACTGATAGTATATTGATTATTTTTATTGTATTTTTAAATGCTTTAATGGGATATATCCAAGAGTCAAAGGCTGAGGCTTCTATTAATTCTTTGAAAAAGGTTAATACTTGTCGTGTTAAGGTTAAAAGAGATAACGCTATTTACTTGATTGATTCTACTAAACTTGTTCCAGGGGATATTATTATTCTTGAAGCAGGTGATAAGATTCCATGTGATTGTCGTGTTATTGAGAGTTCTAGCGCAATGGTTGATGAGTCTATTCTTACTGGTGAAAGTGTTCCTGTTAATAAGGTAAGTGATACTTTAAAGGAAGATGTTATTATTAACGATCGTGTTAATATGGTTTATTCTGGATGCAATTTGGTTCATGGTAAGATAGTTGGTGTTGTTTGTTTTACTGGTATGAATACTGAACTAGGTAATATTGCTTCTTCAATTACTTCTAAGAAGGATGTTCCAACTCCATTGCAAATTAGGATAAGTGAGATAAGTCGTAATTTATCTATTATAGTCATTTTTATTATAGGTTTTGTTTTTGTTTATAATGTTTTATTTTTACATAATGATATATTGGATATTGTTATGCTTTCGATTTCTTTGATGGTTTCTGCTGTTCCTGAAGGATTACCTGCGGTTATTTCTATTTCTCTTTCTTTAGGTGTTAAGGAAATGGCTAAGAAAAATGCTTTAGTTAGAACTTTATCTTCTGTTGAGACTTTGGGATCTGTTGATATTATATGTTCTGATAAAACTGGTACTATTACTAAGAATCAGATGAGTGTTGTTAAGTGTTATAGTGATGATTCTTATGAATGTAATAATTTAATGCGTGATATTATGGTTTTATGTAATGATTCTGAATATTCTGATGGTAAGTTTATTGGGGATCCTACTGAGACTGCTTTGATGGATTATGTTGATGACGCAAATGGTATTGTTTCTAAGTATAGAAGAATTGTCGAGGTTCCTTTTGATTCCGAGAGGAAGATGATGAGTACTATTAATAGTTATGATGATGGTTTAAGAATGTTTGTTAAGGGAAGTTTAGAGTCTATTTTAAATTGTTCAAGTAGTTATGTTGTTAATGGTAAGGTTTTAAAGTTGGATAATGATAAAAAGAAGCAATTATTTTCTATTGAAAAGGATTTTTCAAGTGAAGCTTTACGTGTTATTGGTTTTGCTTACAGACATGTAATAGAATCTGATATTGATGATGATAATTTGGATTTGGAGTGTAATCTTACTTTTGTTGGTATGGTTGGTATGATTGATCCTGCAAGGGATGGTGTAGTGGATAGTATAAGTGAATGTAAGAGTGCTGGTATTATCCCTATTATGATTACTGGAGACAGTTTAAATACTGCTTTGGCTATTTCTAAAAATATTGGTTTATGTGATGATGATAGTGAAGGTATTGAGGGAAAAGATTTAGCTCGTTATTCTGATTCTGAAATGGTTAATTTAGTTAAGAAATACAGAGTTTATGCTCGTGTTAGTCCTAATGATAAAGTCAGAATTGTTAATGCTTGGCAAAAAAATGGCAAAGTTGTTGCGATGACTGGAGATGGAGTTAATGATGCTCCTAGTATTAAGCTTGCTCATATAGGAATTGGTATGGGACAGACTGGTACTGAGGTTACTAAGAGTGTTGCTGATGTTTTATTAATGGATGATTGCTTTAATACTATTGTTGGTGCTGTACGTGAGGGTAGAAGAATTTATGATAATATTAAAAGTGTTATTTTATATTCTTTATCTAGTAATTTTGCAGAACTTTTCATTGTAATTATTGGTATGCTTATTGGTATTAATATTTTACTTCCAATTCAAATTTTATTTATTGATTTATTTACTGATGCAATATTATCAATATGTATGGCATTTGAGAAAGGTGGTAAAAATATTATGAATGAACGTCCACACAGTTCTCGTAGATTTTTTACTCCTTTTATGACTATGTTTTTGGGTATTTCTGCTATACTGGAATGTATTTTAATATTTGCTGTTTATGCGATTGGGTATAAGAATTTTGGATTTGAGATT
>CAMVNW010000045.1 GCA_947168965.1 uncultured Caryophanales bacterium | reverse complement strand
GATGCTAGAATGCCTTATTCTTCTAAGATAAAGGATATTAAGAATTATATAAATAATAAGCCTGTTATTTTAATTATGACTAAAATCGATTTATGTGATATGAAGGAAACCTCTAAGTGGATGAAGTATTATGAAAATTTAGGTTATAAGGTAATAGGTATTGATTTAGAACATAATCCTAATTTGAAGGTTATTTTGAATGCTACTAATGAGGTTATGAAGGAAGTTAATGAAAAACGTGCTTCTAAAGGTATGATAGAGAGAAAGACTCGTGTACTTGTTGTTGGTATTCCTAACTGTGGTAAGAGTACTTTAATTAATAGATTAGCTGGTAAGAAGGTTGTTGGTACTGGAAATAGACCTGGTATTACTAAAGAATTAAGTTGGATTAGGGTAAATGATAATGTTGAGTTATTGGATACTCCAGGTATTTTATGGCCTAAGTTGGATCAGGAAAAGGTTGCTTATAATTTAGCTAGTTTAAGTGCTATAAAGGAAGAAATTTTACCTATTTATAATGTTTTTTGTTATATTATTGAGACTTTATATAATTTATATCCAAATATTTTACTTGAAAGATATGGTATTAGTGAGTTAGATGATGATATGATTGTTAATATGGATATTATTGGTAGACGTCGTGGATGTTTATTAAAGGGTAATGAAATTGATTATGATAAGGTTATGAATATTGTTATGAATGATATTAAAAGTGGTATAATTAAGAATATTACATTTGAAAGAGTTAGTGATTATGAATAATGTTTTAAGTTTGGCTTATATAGGAGATGCTGTTTATTCTGTTTATATAAGAGAATATTTAATTAATAAAGGTATCTGTAAGGTTGATAAGTTACAGAAAGAATCTGTTAATTATGTTAGTGCGAAGGCTCAGGCTAAGTTTATTGAGAGTATGATTAATAGTAATTTTTTAAGTGAAGATGAGTTAGATATTTTTTATAGGGCAAGGAATCATAAGGGTACTCGTCATCCTAAAAACACTGATATTATTACTTATAAGTATTCTACTGGTTTTGAGGCTATTATTGGTTATTTATATATGAATCGTAATAATGATAGATTAAATGAGTTTATTAAATTTATTTTGGAGGGATAGTTATGTATGTTTATGGAAAAAATGTAGCGCATGAAATTATTAATGATGAAAGTAAGATTAAAAAGGCTTTTCTTTCAAAAAAATTTGATGATAAGAATATTATTAATATGTTAAATAGAAATAATATTAAGATTAAATATATGGATAAGTTTACAATGGATAAGATGGTTGATGGTAATCATCAAGGTATTATTTTTGATGTTGTTGATTATGAGTATTATGATATTGATGAATTAATAAGTGGTAATGATTTGATTGTTATATTAGATCATTTGGAAGATCCTCATAATTTTGGAGCAATTATACGTACTTGTGAGGCTGCAGGTGTTAGTGGAATTATTATTCCAAAGGATAGAAGTGTTAGTGTTAACTCTACTGTTATGAAGGTAAGTACTGGTGCTTTAGATAGGGTTAAAGTATGTCAGGTTACTAATTTAGGTCAGAGTATTGATTATTTAAAGAAAAAAGGTTTTTGGATTGTTGGTACTGATATGAATGGTACTGATTATAGAAAAATTGATTATACTGGTAATATTGGTATTATCATTGGTAATGAAGGAAAGGGAATGGGAGATTTAGTTAGTAAGAAGTGTGATTTTATTGCTTCTATTCCTATGAAAGGTAGTATTAATAGTTTGAACGCAAGTGTTGCGGCTGGTATTGTTATATTTGAGTCATTGAGGTGTAGATAATGAAATATGAAGGAATGAATGATTATGAATTACTTTCATATGTTTCTGAAAATAGTGATGACGCAAGAAATATTATTTTTGATAAGTACAAACCTTTAATTGTAGATAGGGCTAATTATTTATATTCATATTGTAAAAAACTTGGTATGGAAATAAGTGATCTTATACAAGAAGGAATGGTTGGGCTTAATAGCGCTATTGATACTTTTAATGATTGTCATGATGTTACATTTTATACTTATGCCGCAAAATGTATTAATAGTCGTATGATTTCTTATATTGTTAAACAAGGACGTATAAAACATAAGGCTCTTAATGATAGTATTTATTTGGAATTATATGATGAAGATCAGAGTAATGGCTTTGGAAAAAATTTAGTTGATAATAGTTATAATCCTGAAGAAATATTAATTGATGAAGAGGGTAAAAAAGAAATTGTAGATGTTATAGAAGCGACATTAACAGAGTTGGAAAAACAAGTTATTTATCTTAAAATAAGTGGTTTTAAATATAAGGAAATTGCGGATATAATTGGTAAGGATTCTAAATTTGTTGATAATACTATGATTAAAATTAGAAATAAATTGAGAGTTAAGTTGGATAGAAAATGAAAATTTTAAAATAGTTCTTTTAAAATTTTTTTTATTATGTTATAATATTTTAAGAATAGGAATAGTATTGTGAAGGGGAATGTTTATGAATAATGAAAATATGATGAATCTATTTAATAATAATTTAAATAATACTTATGATTTTAGTGGAAATTGGAGTAATGATGATGACGATGAAATAATAATAGGTTCAGCAAATAAAGATGATGATTCTGATTTTGTTTTTGAAAATACTTATGATGACAATAAATCTTTAAATATTATTAATGAAGAATCTAAAGATTTAAAAGATGAGTCAATTTCTTTAGATACTGATTCTACAGAATTAGATAGTTTTTTTGATAGTATATATAATGGTGTAGAAGATGCGAATGATTTGATTTCTCAAATTAATTTAAAGAAACAAACCCTTGAAGATACTGAAAAGGAAATTGCTAATTTAAAGGAACAAATTGATAGGGAAAAAGCTGAATTTTCTAAGTATATGGATTCACAAAGACAAGTGTTAGAAAATGAAAGAAGACAGTTGAAGGAAAAATCAGAATTACAAAGAATTCGTTTATCTGAGGAAAGTGCTCAAGTTAAAAATGAGGCTGAAGTTAAGAATAATGAATTAGAATTAAGAGAACAAAAGTTAAAAGTTGAGATTGAAAAGTTTGAGATGCAGAAGGCCAATTTTGCTAAATATAAAGAAGTAGAAGAAGAAAAAATTAAAAATGGTTTTGAAAAATTAGAAATAGAAAAACAACAATTAGAGAAAGAAAAAGAATTGAATATTCAAACTATTGAAAACAATAAGAAAGAATTTGAAATTGAAAAAGAACATTTTAATAGAATTAAGCAAATTGAGGAGTCTAAGTTACAATCAGAAAAAGAGAATTTAAATAAAAACTGTGAAAGATTTAAAAGATTAATTTCTGGTTTAAGTACTAATTTTAATAAGATGCCAAATGAATAGTCCTTTAATTAGGACTTTTTTTATGTTATAATTTTTTATAGGTGATATTTATGAAAAAACCTGAATTACTTGCTCCTGCTGGTAGTATTGAGGCTTTGAATGCAGCAATTGAAGCTGGGTGTGATGCGGTTTATCTTAGTGGAAAAAAATATGGTGCGAGAACTTTTGCTTCTAACTTTTCTGATGAACAATTAGTTGATGCTATTAAGTTGTGTCATTTATATGGAGTAAGGGTTTATGTAACAGTTAATACTATTATATATGAAGATGAAGTTGATGATTTTATAAAATATATTGATTTTTTACATTCTAATAATGTTGATGCTGTTATTATGCAAGATATAGGAATGGTTGATTTAGTTAGAAAATTATTTCCTAATTTAGAGGTTCATATATCTACACAGATGCATGTCCATAATATGGAAGGTGTTAAATTCTTTGAAAATATGGGATTAAAACGTGTTGTTTTAGCTCGTGAAACTAGTATTGATGTTATTAGAGAAATTAAAAAAAATTGTTCAGTTGATTTAGAGGTATTTGTTCATGGAGCTTTATGTATTAGTTATTCTGGGCAATGTTTGATGAGTAGTTTAATTGGTGGTAGAAGTGGAAATCGTGGTGCGTGTGCGGGATGTTGTAGATTACCATATGATTTAATTAGTGATGGAAAAAAAGTTAATCGAGATAAATATTTGATAAGTACAAAGGATTTGATGACTTTAAATCATGTTGGTGATTTAATTGAAAGTGGTATTGATAGTTTTAAAATTGAAGGCCGTATGAAGAGACCAGAATATGTATATTTGATTGTAAGCCTATATAGGAAAGCTATAGATTCTTATTTTGATTTAGGATATGTAGATATCAGTGATGATGATATAATTTCTATGAAAAAAATTTTCAATAGGGGATTTACTAATGGATTTTTATTTAATGAAAAGTTTATAATTAATTCTAAGAGACCAAACCATATGGGAATTGAGATTGGTCAAGTTGTTGATTATCGTGATGGATTTGTATATATTAAACTAAAGGATATGTTGAATGTACATGATGGAGTTAGAATTGTTGGTAAGAATGATGTTGGTTTAAGTATTGATAAGATGTTTGTTAATAAAAATAGTGTTTCAAATGCTTCTAATGGATCTATTGTTAGTTTTAAGTGTGATAAGGTTGATAAGAATTCTATTGTTTTAAAGACTACTGATTTTTTACAACTTAATGATATTAATCAAAAAATAAATTCAAAGTCAAGGAAAGTTTTTATTTCTGGTTTAATAAAATTAAATAAGGGTAATAATGTTTATTTGGAATTATCTGATGGGATTAATAAGGTAAGTGTAAGTGATTATGTTGTTGATTCTGCTTTAAATAAAGCTCTAACTCGTGATCAGGTTATTAAACAAATTGACAGATTAGGTGGTACAGTTTTTAAATTTAATAGTTTAGATATTATTATGGATGATGATATTTTTGTACCTGTATCTGTTTTAAATGATATTAGAAGAAGAGCAGTTGACTTACTTTCTTCTAAAAGATTATATAAGACTAATTATTTAAAGGGTACTTATGATATTAAAGTTTCTGATTTTAAACATGTTCATGAAAAAAGTTGTTTAATTGATGATGCTTCTATTTATGATAAATATTCTTTTTATGATTATGTGTATATTGATGATTATAATTCTTTTAAATGTTTAAATTATAGTAATGTTTATTATAAGGTTCCTCGTGTTAATAATGAATATTTAAATATTAATTCTAGAGTTTTAGTAGGTGAGATTGGAAGTCTATATAAATATAAAAATGTTGATACTGATTTTAGCTTTAATGTGGTTAATTCATATAGTGTTGCGTTTTTACATAGTATTGGTGTTAATAAAATAACTTTATCTTATGAACTTGATTTATATAGAATTAAAAACATAATTGATTCTTATCATGAAAGATATCATGCACATCCTAATTTGGAAGTTATTGTGTCTGCATTTGAAGAAATGATGGTTTCTAAGTTTAATATACTTGATTATTATGGTATTTCAAATGGAAGCCTTAAGGATAGATTCGGTAATTTATATCCAATAAAAATTAAAAATGGAAATATGTATATATATAATTATAAAAGAAGAAATATGGATACTCAATCTTTATATGATATTGGAATTAATGTTCTACGAATTAATGTATAATTCTTGTTTATTTTCCTTAAGTGTATTATAATAATAGTAGTAAATAGGAGGAATATATGAGTAAGAAAATTCTAAGTGCTTTACTTTTATTGTTAGTTTTTATTCCTATATTTAGTATAGGAGGTATAGTTTTTTATACTTTTATTTATATTATTTCTTTAATGGCATTGTCTGAATTTATAAGTGTTAAAGAAAGTAAAAAGGAATTACCTTTATTTATAAAAGTTTTAAGTTACATTTCTAGTAGTTTTCTTATTTTTTCTAATTTAAAGGGTAATTCGTTAATTTTATCTATTGATTATAGAATTTTGTCTGGTATTTTTTTACTGTTTTTGATTCCTACTATTTTCTATCATGATAGGAGATTGTATAGTGTAAATGATGCTTTTTACATGATTGGTGGTGTCCTATTTTTAGGTATTTCATTTTCACTTATAATGCTTATTCGTAATATTAGTTTAAATATTTTAATTTATCTTTTCTTGATAGGTATATTTACTGATACGTATGCATTTATTACTGGTAATTTAATTGGTAGTAAAAAATTATTACCTGATATTTCTCCTTTTAAGACTATTGAGGGAATGATTGGTGGAGTTATTTTTGGTACTTTTGTTCCTTCTATGTATTATATTACTGTTATCGATTCTTCTCATAGTATTTTATCAATTGTATTTGTTACTTTATTTTTAAGTATTCTTGGTATAATTGGTGATTTATGTTTTTCTGCTATTAAGAGATATTTTGGAAAAAAGGATTTTTCTGAAACTATTCCTGGACATGGTGGAATATTAGATAGATTTGATAGTACAATATTTATATTGTTAGGTTTTATGTTTTTTATAAGTATTATAGGAGGTTAATATGACTTTAATTTATATGATTTTGATTTTAGGAATAATTGTTTTTATTCATGAATTTGGACATTTTATATTTGCTAAAAAGGCTGGAATATATGTTTATGAATTTTCTTTAGGAATGGGACCAAGATTGTTTAAATTCAAACGTAAGGATGATGAAACAGAGTATTCTTTAAGATTACTTCCAATTGGTGGATATGTTCAAATGGCAGGTGAGGAACTTGAGGTTGATGAAGATATTCCTGAAAGTATGAGGATGCAATCTAAGACTTGGATTCAAAGATTTTTAACTATTATAGCTGGAATTATGTTTAATTTTATTTTAGCTATTGTTGTATTTTTTATAATAGGTTTGTTTAATGGTTCTTCACAGAATAAACCTTATATTACTCTTGTAGAAGATGGTATTAATAGTGATGTTGTAAATGTTGGTGATAGAATTATTTCTGTTAATGGTAAAAAGGTTATTTTTACTGATGTATTTGTTTTAGATGTTCAATTAAACAGTGGAAAACCTTTAAATTTAACTGTTAAAGGTACTGATGGAAATGTTCGTGATGTAGTATTAAATCCAATTGAAGTAAATGATAATGGAAATGTTAGTTATAAGTATGGTATTGGATTAGGTGATGAGGTTAAAACTGGATTTTTACCTGCTTTAAAATATGCTTTTGTTAAATTTGCAAGTTTAGTGACACAAATGTTTTTAGTAATAGTAAATTTATTTATTGGTAAGTTAGGAATATCAAGTATGTCAGGACCAGTTGGAATTTTCAATGTTGTAGGTGAAAGTGCTAAGGCTGGATTTATTAATCTTGTTTATTTGGTAGGATTTATAAGTTTAAATGTTGGATTTATGAATTTACTTCCTATTCCTGCTTTAGATGGTGGAAGAATATTATTCTTAATTATTGAAAAGATAAAGGGTAGCAAGGTTGATGTAAAGGTTGAAAATACTATTCATACTATTGGCTTTGTTTTACTTATGGTTTTGATGTTAGTTATAACTTTTAATGATATTATTAAATTATTTTAGGTGATTATATGGATTATGGTAATACTAATTTTAGTTATGATGATACTGATATTATAAGTGATACTATTATTAATTTTTATAATTCTTGTGATTGTAAAGAACAAATAAAGGATATTATAGATTTGTATATTAGTGATAAAAGATTTTTTGATTATATTCAAAAAAATTTCTTGATAAAGAAGGTAAGTGTTTCATATTTATTGAGATTATATAATGATTATGATTTAGATAATGTTGTTGATGAATATGATTATATTACTAGTGTGACTACTACTAGGTGGATATA
>CAMVNW010000044.1 GCA_947168965.1 uncultured Caryophanales bacterium | reverse complement strand
TTTTTGATATTAGTTTTTTTATTTCTTGAATTGTTTGTTGATCTGATTCTTCTATACCTAATTCACTCATTTTTTCTTTTGTTAATACTTTTTCTTTTTTGTATTCATTTGTATAACTTCTAATATTTTCGTCTATTATTATTCTTAATATTTCTTTATAATCTTCATTATTGTCTTTATATTTTTTTATGATTTCTTCTAATACTTTTTCATCTTCTATAGGTAGACCTAGGTCATATACGTATTCTAATAGTTTTTGCTTTGTTTTGTTTCTTTTTATTTCTTCTTGTTTTTTTTCATTTTCTTCTAATACTTTTTCTAATTCTCTTAGTTTTTCTTCTAATTTTTTTGTTGATTCTTTATATTGTTCAAAGTCAAAGTTATTTAGGTTAATTGCGATTGTTTTTATCTTTATATCTTCTTCTAGACTTTTATTTTCGATTTTTTCTAATTGTTCTACTTCTTTTGCTCCTAATATTTTTCTAATATCTTCTATTAGTAATTGATCTGGTTCTTCTAATTTTATGCTTTTAATTTCTTCTTCTATTTGATGGATTTTATTGAATATTTCTTCACTATAATTCTTTTTCATTTTATCACCTTAATTAAGTGTTTATGTTAACACAAATACTATTATAATGCAAGAAAAAAAGCTCGAAATTGAGCCTTATTTATAGAATATATGTATTGTTTTTGAAAAAGCGTTTATTATTTTTGTATTATTTTTTAGTGCTGTTGTTTTTCCTAATGATTTTCCTCCTATTGTTAATGATGCGATTAATGATGTTGTCACTAGATTTGTTATTAATAAGTTTATATTAAATGCACTTGATATTCCTGAAGATATTATTACGCCTGCTGACCCTGATATTATTCCACAGATATCTCCTATTACGTCATTACAAAATGATGATACTTGTGCTGAGTTTTTAATTAGTTTTATTGCAGTGCTTGCATGTGATATTTTTTTTGAGTTCATTGAATTAAATGGTTTTATGTCACATGTTGTTACTGCTACTCCTATCATATCGAATATTATTCCTATTATTATAAATAGTACTAATATTATTATACTTATTATTATATTTACTTTTGGCATTATCATTTCTGATGATAGTGAAAATACAAATGATATTATAAATGCTGTTATTATTATTTTTAGTGTCCAAATTTTTTCTTTCATAATTTTTCCTTTCTTGTAAAAAAAAATGGCTATTGATATAGTCAACTTTATGTCTTAGGTCAAGTTGGTTTTCCCCATTTCCTACTTACCGTTACCAGTTTAGCGGTTCCCCTTTAAAGGAAATGATGTGTTGTCACCAATCACATGACTTGATTGCCACTTAGTACATACTGCAATACTATATCAATCGCACTCTAGGAGTTTTCCTCGACAGTTTCTTTTATTAATAATTCTTTTTTGCAATATAAGTTTCATAGTGCTTTAGTCAAGTAGTTCTAGCTATTAACTATTTAACCTGCCACCAATTCCCTTAGTATCACTCAAGACAAGCTACGCTATCCGTAGTTTCACCACGCGATAGGTTTAATCCTAAGTCGTATAAAGTCCATCAACTTTCGTGTATAGGCTTTACACAAGTATAGGTCTCCCTGATTAATGGGTCGGAATCGTATGCCATTACGAGCGCCCATAAATCAATTCCTTCCAGCACTCACCCCAAACTGGGCGTAAGAAGCAAGCACCACAAGTTTCATCGATATGCTCTTTGACGGATTTTTAGCCCCGCCTTCTTAATAAAATCGCTGACTAGAATAATGTGCCATCACTAGTAATAATATACCATGTTTTTTAAAAAATGTCAAATTTACACTAATTTTTTAATGTTTTTTATTTTTTTTATTGACTTTTGTCTGCTTCTGATGAACACTTCAATATTGTCCATATAATAAATATTGTTAATATCATTTTATCCCCCTATAAATATCATACGAGTTTTTTTATATTTTTCCTTAATAAAATTAAAAGAAGTTAATAATTAATACTAACTTCTTTATTTTCTATTATTTTTTTAGGATTATTTATCATCAAATCTTTTAGTTTTTCTTCACCTATTATTTTTGCGATTCTTTTTTTTGATTTATCCATATTTTGATATATTTTATTATTAGGGAAATGAATGTCTGTTGCTAGAATTGATATAACGTTTGCTTTTAGTAGTTTTTTTATTGCTTTCTTTGCATTATTTCCATATACTCCTACTATGCTTCCATAATTTGATTGAAGTATTGCTCCATCTTCTATCCAACTTTTTACTATGCTTGGATCTTTTTGTACAAATGAATATCTTTCTGGATGTGCTATTATAGGAATTATTCCTTTTATTTTCAATTCATAAATTATGTTATTTACGTTTTTTGGCATTTCTGCCATTGGTAATTCTATTAATAGGTATTTACTATTATTTATTGATGATATTTCTTTTTCTTTTAATAATTGTTCTAAATTTTCATTTATAAATACTTCATTCCCTAAATAGAGATTAATATTTAAGTCTTTTGTTTTGTTTTTTAGTTCCTTTAATATTCTTTCTTTTTCTTCATTATTTGTTTTATATTTTGAGTTTTCTATATAATGTGGTGTTACTACAATATCTGTAAAACCCATTTCTATATGTTGTTTTATTATTTCTATGCTTTCTTCTAATGTTTTACTTCCATCGTCTATACCATATAATATATGTGAGTGTATATCTATATAATTATCCATAATAGTGTCCATAGTATTTATTATACGCTGCTTTTGTTTTATTTACAATAATTCCTGCTATATCTGAATCAACGTTTTGTAATGATGTTTTTGTTTTTTGTAATAATTCAGTTGGAGTTATGTTTGCTGCGCATACTATTATAGATTTATCTACTAAGTTTGTCATAATTAGAGAGTCTGGTAATCCATTTATTGGTACACAGTCAAATATTATATAGTCATATTGTTCTTCTAGTATTTTAATTAATTTTTTATTTGCTTCTGAGTTTAATAGTTCACTTGGATTTGGTGGTATTGTTCCTGAAGGTAATACTGATAAGTTTTCTATTTTTGTTTTTTGAATGTATTTTTTAAAGTTTTTTTCAATGTTATCTATTAATAGATTTGATAATCCTTTATTATTACTTACTTCAAATATTTTATGAACTCTTCCTTTTCTCATATCGCAGTCAACTATTAATACTTTGTTTCCATCTTGTGCGAATGCTGTTGCTAAGTTTGCTGATGTAAAACTTTTTCCTTCTCCTGGCATTGATGATGTAACCATTATTTTTTTAAGGTTACCATCTACGTTAGAGAATTGTAAATTTGTTCTAATTGTTCTTATTCCTTCACTTATTGGTGATTTTGGATCTTTATGAACTATTAGATCTTTTTCGTTTGTATTTTTCTTTGATACTAATGGAACACTTCCTAATACTGGAAGATTTGTTTTTTCTTGTACTTGTTCTGAATCTTTTACTGTGTTATCAAAATAGAATAACATAAATATTATCATTACTGATAATGCTAATGCTCCACCGTTTATCATAATCATTTCTTTTGCATTGCTACTATTTGATGCAACTGATGGAACTAGTGCTTTATCTACTAATCCTAAGTTGCTTATTTTATATAATGATTCTATTTCTTTACTAAATTCATATCCTATTGTTTCTGCTATTTTTTGAGCAGTATTTGGATCATTATTTGATACTGTGATTTTTATCATTGATGATGTTGATACTTGCTCTACTGATATGTTTTTAGCAAGTTCTTGTGTTGTCATATCTAATTCTAGTTTTTTTATTACTTTTTCTAATATATTTCTACTTTTTATTATTTCTTTATATGTAGCAATTAATTTTTCGTTTAATGTTACTTCTGTTGTTGTGATTCCTTCATTACTTGAATCTGATATTAACACATATGTTGTTGATGATTTATAAATTGGTTTTTTTATTACTTGCGTATATATAATTGATGTTGTTATTGATAGTACTAATACTATACCTACTATCCATAGTTTTTCCTTTATATACGTTAATAATTCTTTTATATTAATCTCTTCCATTTATATTTCCCCCTCTTTTTGTTTGTGTATAATATCACAAAAGTATTATTTTGTCAAATTTTTGTTCGTTTTTTTTAAATTTTTATCATTTTTATTAGTATTTAATAGATTTTTTATATTAACTGCTTCTATTACTAGTGATAATATTGTTATGATTAGTCCTATTTTAAGTCCTGGGGGGTTATATTTAAATGTTATTTTATTTTGTCCTTTGTTTAGTTTTATTGCCAATAAACCGTTTACATTTTCTATTTTTGTTTTGTTTTTATTTATTGTTGCTTTCCATCCTTTATCATATGGTATTGTATAAAGGATTAATGAATCATTAGTTACTTCTACTTCTGCTTCAAATCCATTATTTTTATATATAAATGTATTGTTTTTTATACTTGGTTTGTTTTTAAATAGGGGTTCGTATTCTTTTATTTGGGTTTTATTTAATGGAATTTTTTTAAGTAATGTTTTTATTTTTTCGTTTTTTTCTAATTTGTTATATTCTTCTAAATCTATATATTGGTCATACACTATTCCCATTTTTTTACTATTTATTTTTTCTAGTTTGTTTGTTTCACAATCTATTATATATTCTACTGATAAAAAGCTATTTAATGGGCTTTCTTTTTCTATTGTTGTTGATACTGCTCTTTCATAGTCTATACTTTTATAAAATTCAAAATTGCTTCCATTTATGTTTGTATTAAATGTTTTTATATTTGGCTTTTTTATTATTGCTGAAAGGTTTGGACCACAGTTTATACTATTTGTTCTTACTTGATCTATATCTATTTTTGTTGTTAGGTATTCTTTATATTTTTTATTTTGTTTAAATCCTGTTTCTGAATATTTATATACTGTATAGTTTCCCCATATTGATATGAATATAATTATTGCTATTAGAATGTGTTTTTTTCTTTTTACAAATAGGTTTGTTATTATTACATTTATTATCATAAATACTATTGTTAATATTATATATTGTTTATCAAATATAAATTGTTCTGTTGGATGTTTTTTAGATATTATTATGTAATATAGTATTGATAGTATTAAGCTCGATAGTGATATAATTGTTCCTATTTTTATTGTTTTTTTATCTATGTTTTCTAGTTCTTTTATTGATATTAGGCTTCCTATTAGTGTTGCCATATAGAACCATCTTGCGTAATATTTTTGTGTGAACATGAAGAAACTACTATTTAGTATTGGGATAAGCATTATTACTATTAGTGTTATCATTAATACTTTTTCCCATGATTTTTTATTTTTTATTATTCCTGATATTATTAATATTGACCCTATTACTGGAAGATAGAATTCAACGCTATCATAGTTTTGTGGTGTTAGAAATGCCCTTGGAGCCATTGTTTCTGATGGAAAGAAGAAGCTTCTCATTATTTCAAAATATCTATTCATATTTAAATGCTTTACCATGTTTATTATTGTCCATGTGTTATTTATTCTAGGATTTGATGAGGTAAATAATAATGATGGTATTAATATAAAACTTGATATTAATATTCCTAGTATAAATTCTGGTATTATTGTTTTTAAATTTTTTAGTTTCCATTCTTTTGTTATTATTTTAATTAGTGTATATATACATATAAATACACATTGTCCTATAAACATAAACCAATTTGTTATTGATAAAAGCGCTAGTGTTAATGGAAATATATGTTTTTTATTATCATATATTAAATTATCTAGTGTATATAATACTAATGGAAACAAGCATACTGAGTCATAAAAATGAAACAATATATTACTTAATTGAAATCCTGAAAATGTATATAGGAGTGATCCTATTATTGCATTATTTTTATTTTTTACATATCTTTTTAAAAATAAGTATGATGTTAATCCTGATATTCCAAATTTAAGTATTGTTAATAATCCTGATACATATGGATAATATGTTGATTTAAATAGATATCCTATTATACTGAATGGACTTAATAAGTTATAAAAACTATATGTTCCTATGAAATTACTTCCTAATTCGTTATACCATGTCCAAAGAAAGCTTCCTTCTTTTAATGAGTGATTCATTATTTCGTTAAATGGAATTTGTTGGTAATTATAATCAGCACTTAAAGTAAATATTCCTTTATTTATTATTGTGTTGGGAAGTATTATTATTGCTCCTAATATTATTGATAATATAAATGCTTGAATTGCTTTATTTTTCATATTTTCACTACTTTCTTATTTAATTATAGAGTGTTTTATTTTTAAAGTAAAGAAAAAAGGGTTAATCTAACCCTTTTATTTGATTTATCTTTTTTGTTGCTTTTTCTACTGAATCCATATCTGGTATCATTACATATAAGTTTCTTCCAGGCATTGAATATGTTATATCCATTGAACCATATCCTGTTACTACTTGTCTTTCTACTGTCCATGTTTTGTTATTTTCTATTTGGTCTTTTATATATAGTTTTATTAGTGATTCTGGTATGTCTGTTCTATATAAACTTTGTAATGAGTTTAATAATTCATCATATTTTAAAATTATATTTTTGTCTTTTGATGATTTTTCTATTATTGCTTCTAATACTTGTTGCTGATTTAATATTCTATGGTTGTCTCCTTCTTGATAAATTTTTCTCTGTCTTGAATAGCATAATGCTTCTGCACCGTTTAAATAATTATTTCCTTCAACGATATATTTTGATGATGGAACACCATCTCCGCATGTACATTGAAATGAAGCGTCACTATATACGTCTATTCCGCCTATTAAGTCTACTATACTAACTACTGAATTAAATCCTACTTTTATTGTGTAGTCTATTTTTATGTTAAATAGGTCTTCTAGTGTTTGTTTTGACATTTCTATTCCATATATTCCACTATGTGTGAATTTATCTTTATATCCTGTTGTTCCATGTAGTTGTACGTAATAGTCTCTTGGGATGCTTGTTAAGAGGATTTTTTTTGTTTCTGGATTTATAGTCATAATCATATTTACGTCTGTTCTTGAATTTGCTTCTATTAATCCACTTCTTGAATCACTACCTGATATATAGATATTTATTGGTTTTAATTCTTTTGTTTCTTCTTGTTTTTTTATTTCTTTTTTTATGTCAAAAGAATATATTATTTTTGTATTATCCATTATATCTTTATAGTCATCTTCTAATAGATCTATATATGATTCATTTAATACTATTGAGTCTATTTTTTTATTTATTAAATCTTCATATAGTTCATATATATTTTTATATTCTTGTTTATCTATTTCTATTTTTAATTCATCTAAATAATCGTTTTTTTCTAATACGTTATTTAGGTATCCTATTTTTTTATTATTTAAGTCTTCTATTTTATTATAATCACTTGTTTTTAGTACTAATACGTTGTATGCTTTTATTTCTATGTTATTGTTGTTAAATCCTATTTTAAAGTAATTATTTGTTTTATTTATATACTTTATTCCTACTACTGATAAAATCATAATTATTATATATATTATTATTCCTAATGTTTTTAATATTTTATTTTTTGATATTGTTGTTATAAAGGCAACAATATTTATTAATATTGTTATTATTGATAATATATTTATATATTTTTTAGGTAATATATTTAAGTCTGTTATTGTTTTTAATAATATTATTGATAATAATGTACCTATTATAATTATTAATGTTTTTACTATATTTTTCATTGTAATTACTCCTTTTTTTCTGTATATTATATCATATTATTTATATAAAATAAATAGGAAACTATTTGTTTCCTAT
>CAMVNW010000043.1 GCA_947168965.1 uncultured Caryophanales bacterium | reverse complement strand
TTAATTATTATGAAGAATAATAAATATAAAGTTATGTATAGCGATTTCCCTAAAACTAAAGAAAATGATGAGTTATTAAAAAAACTATCTAATTTATTAAAACTAAATGTGTTATTAAACAAAAAATTAATTACAAAAAATGAATACGAAAAAGTCAAGTGTGCGATTGGATTTCCCACACATTTTTAGTTTTTAAATAATAATAATATGATTTATTTGTGAAAACTTAGAGGAGGTTTTAGTATGGCTGAAGTAGAAGTTATTAAAGCTAGTATAGATCAAACACATATCGAAAATCTTTCTGGAAGAAGCAGAAAAAAGAGAGTATGTGCTTATTGTAGAGTAAGTACGGATATGGAAGATCAAAAAACAAGTTATTATTCACAGATAGACCATTATTCAAGTTTTATTAAAAAAAATAAAGATTGGGAATTTGTAGGTGTGTATGCTGATGAAGGTATTACAGGAACACAAATAAAAAATAGAGATGAGTTTATTAGAATGATTGATGATTGTAAATCTGGTAAGATTGATATTATAATTGCAAAATCAATATCGAGATTTGCTAGAAATACAGTTGATACTTTAAATACCGTTAGATTATTAAGAGATTTAGATATAGATGTATTTTTTGAAAAAGAAAATATCCATACTTTAAATATGGATAGTGAAATGTTTCTAACATTATATAGTGCATTTGCTCAAGCAGAAAGTGAATCTACATCTATGAATGTTAAATTAGGATATAGAGCGAAGATGAAAAGAGGAGAACCTTGTGGCTCTATAAATTGTTATGGTTATATATGGGACAAAAATACCAAAGAATTAATAATAAACGAAAAAGAGGCAGAAGTTGTAAAAAAAATATTTAAATACTATTTAGAAGGTTTTGGTTCTTCGGTTATTGCAAATAAACTTATGGAAGAAGGTATTCCTTCTCCAAGTGGTGGAACACGATGGCATCCTAGCCCTATAAAAGATATTCTAAGAAATGTTAAATATGTAGGAGATATATGTGGACAGAAATTTTTTGTTGAAAATCCTATATCTCATAAAGAATTAAGAAACAGAGGACAAAAACCGATGTATTATGTTAGAAATCATCATAATGCTATTATTGATAGAGAAAGTTTTGAAAAAGTACAAAAAATATATCAATCAAGAAGTGTTAAGTTGAAGGACGGAAAAGAGTATTGCGAGAAGTATAGTTTAAGATATACATTTAGTAGTATGATGTATTGTGAAAGATGTGGTAGGAGTTATGTTAGAAGAAATTCTAAGTATAAAAATAAAGATGGTGTAGTTCACAATCATGTTTATTGGGCTTGTTCATCAAAAGTTACAAGTTTGAAAGGAAATGATGATTGTAATGATTCAGTAACAATAAGAGATGAAGAACTTAAATCATTGTTTGTAGGGTTGTTTAATAAATTTTTAAATCAATCAAGAAGTGATGATTTAATAAAGAAAATAAAAAATGTAATTGCTAAAGATAATAGTGATGAAAAAATTAAAATTATTGATAAAAAGATTTCATCTATAAAAGATAGAATGTCTAAGCTAATTGATTTAAATATTAATCAATTAGTTAATGAGGATGTTTTTTTACAAAAAAATCAGGAATTAAATGATGAATTAGTAAAACTTCAATCTGATAGAGATGAATTATCTAATAGTAAGAGATATATACAAAAAGAAGAAAAAAGATTAAAAGAAATAGAAAAAGAATTAGAAAAGTCATCAACTATAAGAACATTTGATGATGAGATATTTAAAAAATTAATCAGCAAAGTAATAATTGGGGATTATGATGAAAATAACAACTTTGATCCAAATGCCATAAAATTTGTATTAAATATTAAAAATATTGGTTCGGACGATAAGACAAAATTTTTGTCATTAGAGTTGGATGAGGGGGTATGTTCGCCCATTAAGATGTAATTAGGAGGTTTTTATGAAAGAGTTAGGAAAAAATGAATTATTAAATATTGATGGTGGTACATCTATTAGTGGTACTTTAATTTCTTCTATTACTAGAGGAATTAATACTTTACTTGATATGGGTAGAAGCTTGGGAACTGCAATTAGAAGAATTGGAAGTAATAATGTATGTCCACTTTAATTAGGAATAAATATTTATTGTATTTTATTTATTCAATATTATTTATTTTATCTATTCCTTTAATTTCTACTATTATAGAAATAATATTTAAGTTAGGGAAAATATTAGGGACATTTGTTAGAAGTTATGGGTGTTAAAAGTATACAATTTTGTATACTTTTTCCTTTATAGAAAGGGGAATGTTATGAATGAAATAAAACAATATACAGAAAAAATGTTTGAAGATATAAAACATATCGATGAAAATGGATGTGAATATTGGAGTGCTCGTGAACTACAGTGCGTTTTGGAATATACACAATGGAGAAGATTCGAAAGTGTAATTGATAAAGCAAAAATTGCTTGTAAGAACAGTAATGTTGACATAAATAAACAATTTGCCGATGTCGGCAAATTGTCAATAAATGTAAACGGAGGTAAAAGAAAAATAACTGATTATAAACTATCAAGGTATGCTTGTTATCTTATTGCTCAAAATGGTGATCCTAGAAAGAAAGTTATAGCTTTAGCTCAAACTTATTTTGCTATACAGACTAGAAAGCAAGAGTTAATGGAAAAGGATTATAATTCATTAACAGAAGATGAGAAGAGATTTTATCAAAGGAATCTAACTAGAAAAGGAAATTATTCTTTAAATATAGCTGCTAGAAATGCTGGAGTTAAGAACTTTGATAGATTTCATAATAGTGGTTATAAAGGATTATATAATGGTGAAACAGCTAACGATATTGCGAAAAGAAAGAATCTAAGGTATAGAGAGGATATATTAGATAATATGTGCAGTGATGAGTTGATAGCCAATTTGTTTAGGATTTCTCTGACTGAACAAAAAATAAAGAATGAGAATATTAAGTTGGAAATGGAAGCAAATATTGCGCATTATGAAGTTGGTAAAGATATTAGAAATACTATAATAAAGCAAGGGGGAACATTGCCCGAAGATTTTCCAACACCTGAAAAGAGTTTGAAAGAATTAGAAAAGTATTAAAAGTTTTTAATATTGTTGGAATAAATGTCCAATTATATTGTGTTTGTTAACATTAAAGTATACTTTTCATATATTTTTTTGTATTTTTTCTTTTATTTACTCATAAATTAAATTTTTTTCTTGTATTCTTAAAATGGAAGTGTTATAATATTCCTAGTCGAAAGAAGGGAGGGATATCATGTCTACAGTAGTCGTAAAAAATGGTAATGTTGAATTTGCTTTACGTAATTTAAAGCAAAAAAATGCTAAAGACGGCCTCCTAAAAGCAGCTAGGGAAAGAAACGAAGGTTATATGAAACCTGGTGTTAAGAGAAGAAAAGCAAAGAAAGAAGCTATTAGAAATAGCCATAAAAGGGAAAAAAGAGAAAGATATTAGTAGAACCGTTAGGTTCTATTTTTAAAGGGTGAGCTTATGAGAGAAAGAATTTTGAATGATTTGAAGACTGCTATGAAAAATCAAGATAAAGATACTTTAAAAGTAATACGTATGGTTAAGGGTAGTATGCAACTCTTAGAGATTGATTTAAAACATGAGCTTAATGATGATGAAGTTATAGGTATAATTTCTAAAGAGATTAAGACTAGACGTGATTCTATTAAGGAATTTTCTAAAGGCAATAGACAAGATTTAGTAGATGAAACTAATAAAGAAATTGCAATTTTAGAGAAGTATTTACCTGAACAATTAAGTGATGATGAGGTAAATAAAATTATAGATGATGTTTTTAGCAAGGTTGAACCAAAAGGAATGCAAGATATGGGTAAGATAATGGGTATGGTTTCTCCTTTAGTAAAAGGAAAAACTGATCTTGGGCAAGTTAGTTCTAAGATTAAAGAAAAATTATCTAACTTATAATTGCATCTTTTTTGTTATAGAGGAGGTTTTTATGGAAATAAGAGATTTATATGATGTAAACAAAAATTTAACTGGAAAGACTTTTGTTAAGGGAGAACCAATTCCTAAAGGTTATTATTATTTAATAGTAGCTATTATTCTTGAAAATTCTAATGGTGAATTCTTAATTCAAAAAAGAGTTTTACGAAAAGGTGGTAGATGGGCTTTGACTGCAGGTCATCCTAAATCTGGAGAAAATAGTTTTGAGGGACTATGTGAGGAGGTATCTGAAGAATTAGGAATAGATATTTCTAAAGATAATCCTGAATTAATCGAAACATGGATTAATAACGATCAAATATTTGATATATATTATCTGAAAAAAGATATTAATTTAGAAGATATTACTATTCAGAAAGAAGAAGTTGATGGAGTAAGATATGCGACTTTGGAACAAATAAATGAAATGAATTCTAAAGGCGAATTTCATGAAAATCATTTTATACTTTTTTCAAAATGCATGGAAAAACTAGGGAGATAATATGAAAATATATATAGATTTTGATGGTGTTTTACTTGATACTGATAAAGTTATTGATTTAGAATTTGATGGTATTGGTGAAAGACGTGAATTTGTTAAAAATTATGATTGGTTTAAATTAATGAGAGATGATTTAATTATTAATAATGCTTTTGAATATATTAATAATTCAAGGTATGATGTTAGTTTATTATCGAAAATTAGTTCTATGTGCGAGGGACAAGCAAAGATAAATTATTTGAGAGGTAATAATATTAATATTGACATTAATTTAGTTCCAACTCTTATTAATAAGTGTGATGTTGTTAATGCTTATAATAATATTTTAATTGATGATAAGATTGTTAATTTGGATTCTTGGGAAAAGAGTGGTGGTATTTCTATATTTTTTAATAAAGATGGGAAAAATATAGATATTCATGGAGATTGTAATACTAAATATCCAATGATTAGTGATTTAAGTTGTTTATCTAATGGAGTAGAAAGTATAATAAAAAAACGAGGTTAATCGTTTTTTTTCTTTATAATATTTGATAGTTTTTGTGTCTTTTTATACATAAAATATAATGTATTATTGGTTACTAATTCGAAGTCTCCAGCATATTCAATCGCACATGATCCAAAATTCATTCTAAATTCATTTAGCCCTTTATATTTATCATCTTTTGTTACGTTACTTACACCACCTAGGTTAAATTTTTTAAATCCTTTTTTTGAATATTCTTCTATTACTTTCCATAGTAATAGATGTTTTGCATTTAAGTATCTATAGTTCATGTCATATCCGTCCATAAACATATATACTGTTCCATAGTATTTGATTACCATTATACTTGCTAGTACTATACCTTCAGGGTGATTTTGTAGAAAACTTGTTGCTGTTATCAATTTGTTTTCATATTTGTTTAATAATGAATCACTTGTAAGTTTTTTATTAATTAATTTCGATTTATCTTTATGTAGGTCTTCCATTATTTTGTAATTTATATCATTTGTTTCTGTTTCTAATTGTTCATGTTCTTTTTGACTATTTACTAGGTATTCTTCTGTATTTAGTTTTGCATAGTATAGGTCTACCATTCCTTTTTGATTATAATTTTTATATATGTCTTGTAAGAATGAATAGCTTCTAGGATATTTATATTTTGATTGTTCATAAAGGTATTTTAATTCGTTGAAGTTTCCTTTATATACATGTATACCATCTTCTATTGCGTTTTTTATATTTTTTCTATAGTTTTTATCTATATTTTTAAATATTTCATCGGGGTCTGTATCAATATTTAGTATTGCTTCAAATCTTGGTTTAATATTTTCAAAGTAATCATTGTATCCTTGGTGATTATAACCTAGTTTTATTAATTGTTCAAAGATACTGTCATAGTGTTTATTTTTATATATTATTTCTTTGTTATTATTATATATATTTCTTATAATCATTGGATTTATTTTGAATGCTACTATATCTTTTTTACCTAGGAATTCTTTTAGTAGTTTTGTAAATTGTTCTACTAAATTATAATCGTTGAAGTTTATTAAATATCCTCTTGGTGTGTATGCATATTTGAATCCATTTCTTTTTTCTACTATTACTAGTGACGCGGCTAAAATATAATTGTCATCAACTAAACCTATAAAAAAGGCTTCGCTTTTTTCATGGTTCATAACAAATGCGTATTCTGGTGTTTGGTAGAATGTTTTATATGGGAAACTACTTGTAAAAGTACTAAATTCTTCATTTGTTAGTTCTTTTATATACATATATACCTCCTTGAAAATATTTATAGTCTATAAATATTATAGATTAATTCTTGTTAATAGTCAATTTGAAATTTGTGTATATTTTTTTAAAAATTAAATATATATTAATGGGAGGTAGAATAATTTGACTATTGGTATACCAAGGGGTTTGTTTTACTATTATTATGGTGATTTTTGGAAATGTTTTTTTAATAAATTAAACATTAATTATATTATTAGTCCTTCAACAAATAAGGAAATTAAGCAATTAGGTAGTAAATATTCTACTGATGAGATGTGTTTATCTTTGAAGAATTATATTGGACATGTTGCGTATTTATCTAATAAATGTGATTGCATCTTGGTTCCAAGAATTGATAACTATGGTTATAAGGAACAAACATGTACTAATTTTTTAGCGTGTTATGATATTGTTAATAATTTATTTGATATTGATGTTATTGATTATAATATTAGTTATACTGAGGGTTATACTTTAAAAAAAGCATTTATTTCACTTGGTAAAAGATTAGGTAAAAGTTATAGTGATTCTAAAAATGCATTTTATTATGCTTTTTATAAATCTAAAAAGAAAAGTAAGGCTGATATTATTGATAATGTTAATAAACTTAATATGGTTGGAAAGAAGGTTTTGATTGTTTCTCATCCTTATAATATTTATGATGCTTCTATTGGGAAGAATATTATTAAATTTTTAGAGGATAATGGAATTATTATTGTATATAGTGATTTGTTTGATAAGAAGGAGTGCTTGAATCAATCTTTAAGTCTTAGCGATGGTCTTTATTGGAAGTACAGTCGTGAGATTATTGGTTCTATTCCTTTATGTATAGATAAGGTTGATGGTGTTATATTTTTATCAACTTTTCCATGTGGTTTGGATTCTTTAGTTAATGAATTGATTATTAGAAAATTAAATAAAAAATGTTTGAATCTTATTATAGATGATTTAGATGCTTTTGCTGGAATTGAAACAAGATTAGAAAGTTTTATTGATATTGTCTAAATTAAAGGTTGGATTTCCTCAAGTAGGAAACTATAGTATTCCAGCAAGATTTTTATTTTCTAATATTCTTGATTGTGAGGTTTTAATTGCTCCTAATATTACTAATAAGACTATTGATTTAGGTGTTAAATATAGTCCTGAGTTTGTTTGTACTCCTTTTAAATATACGTTGGGTACTATTTTAGAGGTGATTGAAATGGGAGCAGATGTTGTTGTACAGCTTGGTGGTGGTTGTAGATATGGTTATTATCATGAGTTACAGAGAACTATTGTTTCTGATTTAGGATATAATGTTAAGTTTATTAATTTGGTTAGTGAAGGGCGTGCAGATGTATTTAAAATTGTTAAGGAATTAGAAAAAATTGATCCTAAGTTTTCTAAGGTTAAGGCATTGTATTATTTGTTTATAGTTATTAAGATGGTTAAGTATATGGATACTGTAGATGATTATATTAGATGCAATGTTGGCTTTGAGGTAGAGAAGGGGTTAATGGAAAAGTATAATAATATGATGCTTAATGAGTTTTTAAGTGTTAAGAATGTTTTTTCTTTAAGAAAAATTTATAAGAAATATTTTGATTTAATTAAGGGCGTTCAATTGAATAAGCCTAGCAATATTGTAAATATTGGTGTTATTGGGGAATTATATACTGTTATGG
>CAMVNW010000042.1 GCA_947168965.1 uncultured Caryophanales bacterium | reverse complement strand
GAAAAAGTACTAATATTTAATACAAGAGAAGAATTAAATAAATATTTAAGTGAAAAATATAATATAGAAGTATCAACAGAAAAAGACTTAGAAGAATTAAATGATATGATAGAAATAATAGAAAACGAACCATATGAAATAAAAGAACCTGAACTAGTAAAAAGAATACTTGAAACATCTAGTTTTCAAAGATTAAAAGATATTAAAAAAGAATTAAAAGAAACCAACACAGAAATAGATGAAATCAAAGATATAGAAGAAGTATTTGATAAAGATGAATCAACATCACTTGCTATATCAGCAATACTATATAGTAATTTAGATAAAGAAACAAAAGGAGTATTACTTAAAAAGAACAAAGAAAGAAAACAAGTATATTTAAGAAATAAACTACTTATGCAACAATACAATTTATGTGATATACAAATTAATTATCTAGGTAAAAAAGTAAATGAAACAAAAATTGACCAAATAATAGAATTAGGATTCTTTTCAGACATAGCAGCAATCAATAGACTTTATAAAACAAAAACTATAGAAAATGTACAACTAGAAGATACACTAGAAGATAAAGCATTCGTAAATATACCTGCATATTTCTTTGAAACAATGACATATAGTGGAAAAATAAACGTACGTGAAAACGGTATGATGTTAAACGAAATGCTTCAAAATGTAAGCCAAGGAAAAGAAGGAATAACAGAAGTATTAGGTAACATACAAAAAATAATAAATCAACAAAAAAACATCTCATTAACGCCACAAACACCAAATATTAATAGTTTTATAAGTAGAAATTCAATATTAAAAAAAGAAGAAGAAACAAATAATTGTTCAAAAGAAAACTTTTTAAGAACACATATTCCTTTCTGGTACAAAGCAGGTAATCCAATATATGAATTAAATAACCCATATTTTAAAGCAATAGAAAAAGAATACACAAACGATAATTTATTAACATATAGAATACCGGTTGGTAAAAATATTTGTAAAAACGATAGAATAGAAATATCAAAAAACAAAGTAATACGTCTATTAAATGCACACCTACTTGCTGAAGATGAAATAACACCAGAAATAATCAAACAATGTATGATGTATAACCTAGTAACAACAGAAGAAATACTAGAAAAATTAGATAGCATATTAACAAGTTTATTTGAAAAAGTAAATAAAAAAATTAAAAAGTATTAAATTATACTTTTTTTTTATAGAATAATTTTATATAATTAAGTAGAAGGTGATTATATGGACATACAAATAAAAAAATCATTACAAAAAGAATATGAAAGACAAAACAATAATATAGAATTAATTGCATCAGAAAACTTTGTATCAAAAGATATATTAGAATTACAAGGAAGTATATTAACAAATAAATATGCAGAGGGTTATCCTAATAGAAGATATTACGGAGGATGCCAGTACATAGACGAAATAGAAACACTTGCAATTAAATATGCATGTGAGTTATTTAAATGTAAATACGCAAACGTACAACCACATAGTGGATCAAGTGCAAATATGGCAGTATATAGAGCATTATTAAATCATGGCGATAAAGTAATGGGAATGAATCTAAGCCAAGGTGGACATCTAACACATGGGCATAGCATTAATTTTAGTGGTATAGATTATGAAATAATACCATATAACGTAAATAAAGAAACAGAAACAATAGATTATGAAGAATTAATAGAAATAGCAAAACGCGAAAAACCAAAAATGATAATAGCAGGAGCAAGCGCATATTCTAGAACAATAGATTTCAAAAAATTTAGAGAAGCAGCAGATGCATGTGGAGCATACCTAATGGTAGATATGGCACATATTGCGGGATTAGTCGCTACAGGCTTACATCCATCTCCTATTCCATATGCAGACGTAGTAACAACAACAACACATAAAACATTAAGAGGTCCAAGAGGTGGATTAATACTAACAAATAATGAAGAAATAATTAAAAAAATAAACAAAACTATATTCCCAGGAATTCAAGGAGGACCATTAATGCATGTAATAGGAGCAAAAGCACAATGTTTCTATGAAGCACTACAACCAAGTTTTAAAGAATATCAATGCCAAGTTTTAAAAAACATAAAAGCATTATCAGAAACACTAAAAGAAAATGGATTTAGAATAATATCAAATGGAACAGATAATCATTTAATATTAGTTGACGTAAAATCAATAGGACTAACTGGAAAAGAAGCAGAAGAAATATTAGATAAAATCAATATAACTTGTAACAAAAATACAATACCATACGATACAGAATCTCCAATGATTACAAGCGGAATTAGAATAGGTTCACCAGCAATGACAACACGCGGACTAAAAGAAAAAGAATTTAAAGAAATTGGAGAAATAATATCAAAAGCATTAAAAAAATCAGAAAGCTTAGAAGAATTAAAAGGGAAAGTATTGGAAATAACAAAAAAATTTCCATTAGAGGTGTGAGATGAGTAAAATAATAGACGGAAAAAAATTAAGAAACGAAATATTAGAAGAATTAAAAAAAGAAGTAAAACACTATATGATAAAACCATGTTTAGCAGTAATACAAATAGGAGACGATCCAGCAAGTAATACATATATAAACGCAAAAGCAAAAGCATGTGACGAAATAGGAATATACTTCAAACATATAAAATTTACAGAAAATACAAAAGAAATAGAAGTAATAAATAAAATATTAGAATTAAATAATGATGAATACGTACATGGTATATTATTACAATTACCTCTTCCAGAGGGATTCAATGCTGATAAATTAATAAACTATATAGCCAGAAATAAAGACGTAGATGGATTAACAGATATAAATCTAGGAAAACTATTTAATAATAAACCATGTTTAATATCATGTACTCCTCAAGGAATAATGAAATTATTAGAAAATGAATCCATTGACCTAGAAGGAAAAAATGTAACAATCGTAGGAAGAAGTAACTTAGTAGGAAAACCATTAATTGGATTAATGCTTAATAAAAACGCAACAGTAACAATATGTCACTCAAAAACAGAAAACCTAAGTAAACATACAAAAAATGCAGACATATTAGTAGTAGCAGTTGGTAAAAAACACTTCATTAAAGAAAATATGGTAAAAGAAGACGCTGTAGTTATAGACGTTGGAATAAATAAAGAAGATGGAAAACTATATGGAGATGTAGATTTTGACAAAGTAAAAACAAAGGCAAAAAAAATCACACCAGTACCAGGCGGTGTTGGCCCAATGACAGTAGCAATGCTTATGTCAAATGTAATAACTGCATATCAAAAACAACAAAAACAACAAAAATAAAAAAAGCAAAAAATTGCTTTTTTTTAGTTATTGTATCCTCCAAATGCACGAGCACCAATTACAATAACAAGTAAAATAAATAGAACTAATATAATAGCAGCACCATATCCCGAACCATAACCATATCCGCCTTGATTACAGCATCCGCTACCATATCCTTGGTATCCACCGTAATAATACATAATCATACCTCCATTTCTAATATAGTTTATTACATTTTAAAAAAAATGTTTATGTAAAAGTCTAAAAAAATAAATTTTGAAAAATTTAAAATATGTGATATTATATAATAGGTGATGATATGAAAAATAGTTTAAAGAAAATAATAAACTATTACAACGATATGGATAAAACATTGCTATATGTATCAATATTTCTATTTGTATTTGGACTATTTAATATAGTAACCGCATCAAGTAGTGAAGCAGTAATGAGATATGAGCAATCGCTATTTTATTATTTCTTCAGACAATTAGCAATGATATTAGCAGGAGTATTCTTATCAACATTTATAATAAGAAAAGATACAAGAAAATATTCATTTCCAGCAGTAGTAGGATTTTTTGGAATATCATTTTGTGTAGTATATTTATTTTTATATGGAACATTTCATAAAGGAGCCCAAAACTGGTTAACAATAGGGCCAATAACATTTCAACCAAGTGAATTTGTAAAACCAATAATGATAGTATGTTTATCACTGATATTTGATAAAGCAAAGAAAAAATTAAGAAATAAAAAAGAAAAACATTACGATATTATAGGAATAATACTTGTAGTAGGACTATTTAACTCTGTAATAATATTTCTAGAAAAAGACTTAGGAACAATGTTAATACTTGTATTTATATTTATGACATTATTTCTAGCAAGCCCAGTACTAAAAAAAGAAAAAATAAGTACAATTTTCTTTCTAATACTAGTAGCAGCATGTGGATTAATAGTAATCAAAAGTCAAAAAGGTTACATTTTATCAGAAGAACAAATGGCAAGATTTAACTTTATAAACCCATGCAAAAACTACTTAGATGGTGGATATCAAATTTGTAATGCATATATAGCGATAAATAATGGTGGATTACTTGGATTAGGAATAGGAAAAAGTCAACAAAAATATTCATATATTCCAGAACCACATACAGACATGGTATTTGCAATAATAGCAGAAGAACAAGGGTTATTAAGAAGCTCATTAATATTATTAGCGTATACAATAATACTTTATAGAATATTAGACTTATCATCAAAAGTAGAATCACTAAGAGGAAAATATATAACACTAGGAGTATCAGCATACCTCTTCGCACATATTATAATAAATCTCGGAGGATTATTTGGAATGCTACCATTAACAGGAGTACCATTGCCATTCTTATCATATGGAGGATCATTCACAATGGCACTTATATTATCACTAGCGTTAGTACAAAGAGTACATATAGAATATAAAAGAGAAAAAATAAAATTATGATATAAGGAAACTTATATCTTTTTTAATACAAAAATAAATCCAAAACCATGACTTATTACTTAAAATTTGATAAAATATAAATTGGTGGTAATAATGCGTATAGAAGATATAGACATAAATAAACTATCGCCTATGATGAGGCAATATGTAGAAATTAAAAATGAAAACAAAGACGTTATAATACTATTTCGATTAGGAGACTTTTACGAAATGTTTTTTGATGACGCAATAACAGTATCAAGAGAGCTAGAACTAACATTAACAGGAAAACAAGCAGGATTAGAAGAAAGAATACCAATGTGCGGTGTTCCACATCATGCAGCAAACATTTATATAGAAAAACTAATCGAAAAAGGATATAAAGTTGGAATATGTGAACAAATGGAAGATCCTAAAACAACAAAAGGATTAGTAAAAAGAGATCTAGTAAACATTGTTAGTAGTGGAACAATTTTAGATTCAGAAATATTAAACGAAAAAGAAAATAACTACATAGGATCATTATTAAATGTACAAGGAGCATTTATAATAACATATAGTGACATATCAACTGGAGAAATATATGTAACAATAATAGAAGATGAAGCAAAAGCTATAAATGAAATATTAAGTACAGGAATAAAAGAAATAATAGTAAATGAGATAAGCGTTAATAGCTTAAATCTATTAAAGAATCAATATAAACTAACCCTAACAATAACACCTGATATAGAAGATTTAGACCAATATAAATATATATACGAAGAAATATTAGATTCAAGAATGATAAATGGTATAAAACATTTATTAACATATATAAATAAAACACAAAAAAGAAACCTTGATCATCTTCAAAAAGCAATAATAAAAGAAAAAAACAAATATCTTAAAATGGATATCCATACAAAAAGAAATCTAGAATTAACAGAAACATTAAGATTAAAACAAAGAAATTATTCACTTATCTGGTTATTAGACAAAACTAAAACAGCAATGGGTTCAAGACTTTTAAAAAACTACATAGAAAATCCATTAATAGATAAAAAAGAGATAAATAGAAGATATAAAATAGTAGAAACATTAATACAAGAATTTATATTAAAAAATGATTTAATAGATAATCTATACGAAGTATATGACTTAGAAAGACTTTCAGGAAGAATAGCATTTGGTAACGCAAACGCAAGAGACTTACTTCAATTAAAAAGATCGCTAAAAGTATTACCAAATATTAAAAGCATATTAAAGCAATTAAATTATGATAGAGAAATAGAAACATTAGATGAATTATATAATCTATTAGAAGATAGTATTTATGAAGAACCACCTATAAGCATAAAAGAAGGTTATCTAATAAAAGAAAACTATAATGAAGATTTAGACGAATTAAAAAAACTACGTAAAGGTGGAAAAGACTTTGTTGCTAAATTTGAAACAGAAGAAAAAGAAAGAACAGGAATAAAAAATTTAAAAGTAGGATATAATAAAGTGTTTGGATATTATATAGAAATATCAAAAGGAAATATAAACTTAGTAAAAGAAGAATATGGTTATATTAGAAAGCAAACACTCGCAAACTGTGAAAGATATATAAGTCCAATACTAAAAGAAAAAGAAGACTTAATACTTAACGCAGAAGAAAAAATAATAGATTTAGAATACGAATTATTTGTAAGCATTAGAAATAAAACAAAAACATATATAAACAAATTACAAGAAATAGCCAAAACAATAAGTGAAATAGATGTATTGCAAGCATTCGCAACAGTATCAGAAGAAAACAATTATGTAAAACCAAACTTAAATGATTCAGAAATTAGAATAATTGAAGGAAGACATCCAGTAGTAGAAAAAGTATTAGAAAACAAAGAATATGTATCAAATGATATAATACTTGATAAAAACACAAATATACTATTAATAACAGGACCAAATATGGCAGGAAAATCGACATATATGAGACAAATGGCAATAATAACTATAATGGCCCAAATAGGATGTTTTGTACCAGCAAAAGAAGCAAATCTAAAAATATTTGACGCAATATATACAAGAATTGGAGCATCAGACGATTTAGTAAGTGGAGAATCAACATTTATGGTAGAAATGATAGAAGCAAATAACGCCATATCAAACGCTACAAGTAACAGTTTAATATTATTTGACGAACTAGGAAGAGGAACCGCAACATTTGACGGATTATCGCTTGCTCAATCAATAATAGAATACATACATAATAATATTAAATGCAAAACATTCTTCTCAACACATTATCATGAACTAATAGATTTAGAAAACAATCTAAAAAACTTAAAAAACGTACATGTAAGTGCACATGAAGAAAACGGTAATATTACATTTCTTCATAAAATAAAAGAAGGTTCAATAGATAAAAGTTATGGTATACATGTAGCGCGTCTAGCAAATCTCCCAGAATCACTAATAAAAAGAGCTGGTGAAATATTAAAAGTATATGAAAACAAAGAAATAAAAAGAGATATAAAAATACAAGAATCACTTCCTATTGACGAACTAATACCAAAAGAAGAATCAATAATAGAAAAAAAATTAAAAGAAATCGATATATTAAAAACAACACCAATAGACGCACTAAATATACTATATAAACTACAAGAAGAAATTAAAAATAAGGAGTAATATGGAAAATATAGAAAAAAGCCTTGAAGAGCTTAATAAATTAAAAGAAGAATTACAAAAAAGCCAAATAGATTTAAAAAAAACACAAGAATTAAAAAAACAAATAAAAAAAATAATAGAAACAAAACTATTTAAATTAAAAGAATTAATTATACCTAATGATAAAGAAATATTATTTGACCAAGATAAAATAGATTTTGCTTTAAAAATAATAGAAGATGAAGCAATAAATAAAGATATAGAATCATTAATTCAAAATAGACAAAAAGACCAAAAAAAAGAAGATTTAAATGTACTAGAAAATAATATTAAAACAACATCAAAACAAATAATAGAAATATTATCAAATTTAAAACCATCTCGTAAAAAAGAATCAAGCATACCAATATTTCGAAAAATAAAGAAAAAATATCAAGCAAAAAAAGATAAAGAAATAATTGCGTCTAAATTAGATAAAATAATAGAAATAATAGAAAACAGTAAACAAAACGATGAAAATAAAA
>CAMVNW010000041.1 GCA_947168965.1 uncultured Caryophanales bacterium | reverse complement strand
TGTTGGAGTTCTCTTGCTTCCCAATATTCATTTTCATGTTCATCAATATGTTTAATATTTTCAAATATATTTTCTGCGTATTTTGTTATTTCATTCATGATGTTTCCTCACTTTCTATTATTTCTTAATATATTGTTATTTTTACATTTATTTATCAAAACACCTCAATAATTATATACAACAAAACTTATATAACTTCCTTAGTTTTTTTTATTTTTAATAAAAAAAGGATAATTTTATATTATCCTTTTCTATTTAATTTAGTTAAAAGTATTCCAACTGTACTTCCACATGTATCTATCAATACATCTCTAAGTTCTCCTGATCTACCTTTTACAAATATTTGATGTATTTCATCTGTTATTGCATATGTCATACATATTAATACTCCATATATTATTATTTGTTTTGATGTTAAATTATATTGTTTTAATAATGCTGCTACAAGTAATCCAAGTATTAGATATATTGTAAAATGAGCTGTTTTTCTTACTAAGGTCGTATATTTTTCTTTTATTTCTTTTTGTTTTTCTTCTGTTGGATTTTTATGTGTTGTTTTATAAATATTTCCTATTGTTTTTTCTATTAATCCATCACTTAGTTTGCTTGATTCATTTGCTGGTTGATTTGATAATAGAAAAATAAGTATCATCCATAATATTATTAGTATTGTTAATATTGTTTTTTTCATTTACACTTTTTAACAAAAAAGAAAGATTTATCTTTCTAGTTTGTTACCTTTTGTTGTTGTTTTAATAATTCTTCGTATTTTTCTAATATTATGTAGATATTTCCACAGCTCATGAAACACATTACGGCATTTTTATATTTTAATAATTTTTCTACTGTTTCTACTGATACTTTTTCTGCATTAGGTATTGCGTCTATTATTGTATCACTTGATACTCCTGGATAATCTTCTTGTTTTTCTCTATCACAATATATATCCATTACAAATGTTTTATCTGCTATTTTTAGTGATTCTATAAAGTCAGGCATTAATGCTTCTGTTCTAGAATATGTATTTGGTAAATGTATAGCAACTATTTTTTTATTTGGATATTTTTGCCTAGCTGCTTCAAGTGTTACTTTTATTTCTGTTGGATGGTGTGCATAGTCATCTATTACTACTACATCATCATATATTCTTTCTTTAAATCTACGTTTGGCACCTTTAAATGTTTTCATATGTTTTAATATTTCTTCTTTATCTATTCCATAATGATTACATACAATTATAGCTGAAAGTGCATTTAATATCATATGACGCCCAAATAGTGGTATTTCAAAGTGTCCATATAGTTCATTATTTATAAATACATCAAAAGTACTTCCCTCTTTTGTAAGTTTAACATTTTTTGCTTGAACATTATTATTTTCATTAAATCCATAGTAAATTGTTTCTTTTTCAAATTTAATGTCTCTTATATTTTTATCATCACCACATGCAACTATTAGTTTTGATTTATCTCCAAATGTTTTGAATGTTTCTTTTATTTCTTCTAATCCTCCTGGATAGCATTCTGTGTGATCTAACTCTATATTTGTTATTAGAGCAATATGTGGATGATATGCTAGAAAATGTTTGTTATATTCATCACTTTCTATTACAAAAATCTTGTCATTTTTATCTGCATGTCCTGTTCCATCTCCTACAAAATATGAACATCCCATTACATTATTTATTATATGGCTTATTAAAAGACTTGTAGTTGTTTTTCCATGTGTTCCGCATACTCCTACTGTTTCAAACATTTTTGTTACTTCTCCAACTACTTGATTATAGTCCATTATTTTTAATCCTAAGCTTTTTACTCTTTGAATTTCTGGATGATCATTAGAGAATGCTTTTGAGTATGTTACGATTGTATCCTTATCTATTTCATGTGGTTCATAATATATTTTTATATTTCTTTGATTTAATCCTTCTTCTGTAAATTTATAGTGTTTTGAGTCATCATATCCTGTAACTTCATTTCCTAAGTCATGTAGAATATTTGCAAGTGTACTCATTCCTGCTCCTTTTATTCCTATACAATAGTATTTCATTTTATCACCTTCTTTTTAATTATATCATGTTTTAGTGTTTTTTATTATAATTTTAAAAGAAAAAACTGTTTTTGACAGTTTAATTTTCTTCTTCTAATTCTTCTTCTGTAACGATTGATAAATCTAATGTATCATCATCTACGTCATCTATATCATCGTCAATTGAATCAAGTGAATCTATATTTTCTTCTGGTTCTTCTTCTGGTTCTTCAGATTCCTCTGTTTCTTCTTCTGTTTCCATTTCTTCATCATCATCAATATTCAATTCCACTTTATGATTTTCAGTTAAATCCCATTCTCCATTTTCTAACATATGAAATCTTTTATCTATTGTTAATGATGTATAGTAATCACCTATTTTTTCTGAATATTCTTCTTCTGTTAATTCTAGTAAGTCACATATACTTTTAAATAGTTTTGCTGTATTCATTGTTTTATTTTCTTTTAAAAGCATATATGTTATATCTGTATAACTCATTGTTTCTAATTCTTCTTTTGACATATTTTTTAGTTTCATAAAATCCTCCTAAATAATGACTATTTAATTTTACCATGTATTTTTTTTGTGTCAATAGTTTTCTATTACATTATTGATGGAATGTCAATAACTAGTAAATTAAGCATCTGTTTTATTATTTTATTTGTTTGTGTTAATACATATAACCAGTCGTTTTTATTTGTTTCATCTTCCATATTACTTATGTGATTGTTTTGATAGAAAATGTTTGCTGAAACGCAAAGGTTATATACATATTCTGCAATATAGTGTGGCATTCTTTCTTTGTATGCCATGTTTACAGCTTCATTGAACTCTATTAGTTTTATTCTTAAATCTCTATCTGGTTCATTATATATATTATTGCTTAATTCTAGATTTTTATTTTGTGATTCTAATATTTTATTAATTCTTAGATATGTGTAAAGTATGTATGGTCCTGTTTTTCCTGTTACTTCTGAGAATTTATTTAGATCAAATATATAATCTTTTGTTCTTGTATTGGATAAATCTGCAAATTTTAGTATTGCGTTTACTATTTTATTAAGATCTTCTTCAGACATATTTTTATTTTCTTCTTTTTTTGATATGAATATTTCTTTTGCTTCTTTAAATAGGTTTTCTAGTTTTGGTGTATTTCCACTTCTTGTTTTATATGGTTTATTATCTTCACCATTTACTGTTCCATATCCTAAAAATTCTAGTTTTTCTTGTGGCATTATTCCTGCTTTTTCTACTGTTCTAAATACTTGTGTAAAGTGAAGTTCTTGTCTATTATCTACTACGTATAAGATATGATCTGGGTTGAAATCCTTTTTTCTTTGTAATATTGTTGATGCATCTGTTGATGCGTAAAGGTAAGCTCCGTTACTTTTTTTGAATAGTAGTGGTGGGATTTCTTTTGTATCTTTTTCTTCTTTTACGTCAACTACTAGTGCGCCTTCTGATTCTTTAACTAAGTTTTTTTCTAATAATATTTTTTCTGTTTCTTCTAGGTAATTGTATGCATCTGATTCTCCATACCAATAATCAAATGATACGTCAAGAAAGTCATAGTTTTTCTTAATATCTTGTTTTGATACTTCTAATATTTTTTTCCACAATTTTCTATATTCTTCATTACCGTCTTGAAGAGCCTTTGTAATATTTGCGCACTCTTCTTTTATTTCTTCATTTTCTTTACATATTGCGTTCATTTCTGGATAAATATTGTCTAAGTATTTTATGTCTATATCGTCTATTGTAAGCTTATCTCTTAATATTCCATATATTACTTCACCAATTTGTAGTCCAAAGTCTCCTAGGTGTACGTCACTAATTGTTTTATGTCCCATATATTTTATTATTCTTTTTATTGATTCACCTACTATTGCGGTTCTCATGTGTCCAACGTGTAAAGGTTTTGCGACATTTGGTCCACCATAGTCTATTACATATGTTTCGATTGGTTCTTGTTTTATTAGATTTTTTTCATTTTCTTTTATTAATTTTATATATTTATTAATTAGTTCATTGCTAATTTTTATGTTTATAAATCCAGGTTTACAGAATGTTACTTCTTTAAAGTATTTGTTAAAGTCTTCGTATTCGTTTATTGTTTTAACTAGTTCTTCTCCAAGTTCTACTGAATTAGTTTTATATATTTTTGCTAGTTTAAATATGTCATTGCATTGAAAATCACATAGATCTGGTCTATTTGATTTGGATACTGTTACTTCTTCTATTTCATATTTTTTATTTATTATTTTTTTTAATATATTACTTAGTTCTTGTTTCATATTTACCTCCATATTATTTCATATTCAAATATGTCTTTTGTGTCTATTATTATATATTCTATATTTATTTTATTTTGTTCTATTTTTTTGTTTTTTACTTTTATTTTTAGTTTTAGTTCATTGTTGTTATAGTTATTTGTTATTATTTCATTTTTAAAGTCTATTATTATTTCATAGTCTTTATTTTTTCTTTTTAGTGTTTTATTTTTTATGTCTAATACATTTATTATATTGTTTTCTTTGTATTTTATTTTATCATCTTGTAGTATTCCTAATGTTTTTATACTTAGTTCTGTTTTTTTGTTTTGTTTTAATATTATTTCTATATTTATTTTTGACATATTTCTCCTTTTCGTCTGTAATTATAGCAGATATAAATGGTATTGTAAATGTTTTTTTTTATTAGTTTTCTGATTAATTTTTTTTTATATGATAATAATATAATTAGATTGGTGGGAAACTATGAAAAAATTTAAAAAGTTTTTGAAGTGGTTTTTTATTATTATATTTATTTTTGTTGTTTTATACTTTGGTTTATATGTATATGGTCATTTTTCTAATAAACTTTCTGTTCGTGTAGCTAACAATTATTATTTTTATGATTCTTCTGGCAATTTATATAATGGTAATAGTGATAATTGGGTTTCTCTTGATGAAATTTCACCTTATTTAATTGATGCGACTATTAGTGCTGAGGATAAACATTTTTATCATCATCTAGGTTTTGATTATTTAAGAATTTTAAAGGCGATGCTTATTAATATTAAAAGTGGTGATACTGCTCAGGGTGCTTCTACTATTACTCAGCAATATGCAAAGAATCTTTTTTTAGATTTTGGTAAGACTTGGACTAGAAAATTGCAAGAGGCTTGGATTACTATTAAGTTAGAGAGTCAATATAGTAAAAATGATATTTTAGAGGGGTATTTAAATACTATTAATTATGGTGGTGTTTTTGGTATTGAAAATGCTTCTTTATATTATTTTAATAAGCATGCTTCTGATTTGTCTTTAGCTGAAGCTAGTATTTTAGCTGGTATACCTAAATCTCCTAGTAATTATTCTCCTATAACTAATAGTGAGAATGCTAAGAGACGACAAAAATCAATTTTGGATTGTATGGTTAAAAATAAATATATTTCTAAGGAAGAAGCACTTGAGGCCTATTCTGTAAATTTATCTTATGTTGGTGTTAATGGTGGTGAAAATGTGTCTTCTTTGATGTATTTTCAAGATTCTGTCATTGATGAACTTAAGAGTATTAAAAGTATTCCTTCTTCTTTTTTAGATACTAAGGGTTTAAAAATATATACTACTTTAAATATGGATTATCAAAAAATTTTGGATAAAAGTGTGAATGATGCTTTAAAAGATAATTCTAATATTCAAACTTCTTCTATTATTATGGATTCTAAAACTGGTGCTATTTTAGGTCTTATTGGTGGACGAAATTATAAGGATAGTCAATATAACAGAGCTATTAATTCACGTCGTCAGGTTGGTTCTACTATTAAGCCTTTTCTATATTATGCTGCTTTGGAAAATGGTTTTACTTCTTCTTCTACTTTTATAAGCGAGAGAACTACTTTTACTTTTTCTGATGATAAAACTTATAGTCCTAAGAACTATGGAGAAATTTATCCTGATAAGTCTATTAGTATGGGTGCTGCTATTTCTTATTCTGATAATGTATATGCTGTTAAAACTCATTTATTTTTAGGTGAGGATACTTTAGTTAATATGCTTCGTCGTGTTGGTGTAAGTAGTGAGCTAGATGCTATTCCTTCTTTAGCTCTTGGTACTGAGGAAATTAGTTTAGTTGAAATGATGGGTGCTTATGGTACTTTAGCAAGTGGTGGTTATAAAAATAAGCCTTATTTAATTGAAAAAGTTCTTGATTCTGATGGGAATGTTTTATATGAGCATGAACCTGATAGTGAATTAGTTCTTAATGAAAGTGATGTTTTTATATTGAATGAGCTACTTACTAGTACTTACTCTTCTGATTTTATTGATTATAATTATCCTACTTTAATTAGTTTTTCTGGTAAGTTATCACATAAGTATTCTATTAAAACTGGTACTACTGATACTGATAGGTTGATTTTTGGGTTTAATCCTGATTTACTTATTGGTGTATGGACTGGATATGATGATAATAGTGAAAGTCCAAGTGATGATAGTTCTATTTCAAAGGATATTTGGTTTAATACTATGGAGGGTTGTATGTCTGGTAAGGATGATTCATGGTATACCATTCCTAATAATGTTGTTGGAGTTTTAGTTGATCCAATTGATGGTGAATTAGCAGGAGATAATACTGAACATAAAAGAATGTTTTATTATATAAAGGGTACTGAACCAACATTAACTGATTCAAATTTTGATGTATTGATTCCTACTATGAAGTATGAAGAATAGAAAAATGCACTATTTTAGTGCATTTTTTAATTTTTAATATATTTTTATTCTAGAATTCCTTTTATTCTTCTAACTCCAGCTGATGATGCTTCTTCTTTTTTTATTTTGAATGTTCCAAGAACGCTTGTATTTTTTACGTGTGGACCTCCACATAGTTCTTTTGATACTATTCCATATTTTTCATTTCCTATAGAATAAACTGTTACTATGTCTGGATATTTTTCTATAAACATACATTCTGCGCCTGAATTAATTGCATCATTTTTACTCATTTCTTCTACTGTAACATCTAATCCTGCGTTTATCCATTCATTTACTAGTTTTTCTGTATTTTGTTTTTCTTCGTCTGTTAATTTATGGTCACAGTTGAAGTCAAATCTTAATCTTTCTGATGTTATATTTGATCCTCTTTGATGTACGTCTTTATTCACTGTTATTTTTAGTGCGGCGTTAAGTAAGTGTGTTGCTGTATGGTATTTTGTTTCTATTTCACTGTTTCCTGCTAGTCCACCTTTAAATTTTCCTGCTGATGCTGTACGTGATAATTCTTGATGTTCTTTAAATTTTTGTTTAAATCCTTCTATGTCTACTTTTAGATTTAATTCGTTTGCTAGTTCTTCTGTAAGTTCTATTGGAAATCCGTATGTATCGTATAGATGGAATGCAGTTGTAGCATCTATATTCTTATTATCTTTTGTTTGTTTTTCAAATTCTCTTAATCCTTTTTCTAGGGTTCTGTTAAATTTCTCTTTTTCTGTTTTTAATACTTCTAGAACTATTTCTTTGTTTTGTTCTAATTCTTTATAGTATTTTTTATATTCTTCTATTACTGAAATTGCAATTTCTTGTTCCCAGTTTGAATTAATTTCTATATCTAATTTTTTGGCATGTCTAATTGCTCTTCTGATTAATCTTCTTAGTATATATCCTTGATCTGTATTTGATGGTTTAATTCCTGATGGATCAGCTGATATAAATACTGCTGTTCTAATATGGTCAGCAATTATTCTTATACTTTTTTCATTTCCTTCATAGGATTTATTTGATACTTTTTCTATTGTTCTTATTATTGGGGCCCATAGTGTTGTTTTATAGTTATCGTCTACACCTTCTAAAACTGCTAATACTCTTTCGTATCCCATTCCTGTGTCTACATTTTTCTTAGGCAATTGTTCTAGTGTTCCATCTTCTTTTCTATTAAATTGCATAAATACGTTATTCCATATTTCTACCCATCTATCATCTTCT
>CAMVNW010000040.1 GCA_947168965.1 uncultured Caryophanales bacterium | reverse complement strand
ATACAATAATAACAATAATAAAAATAGGTATACCTTTATTATTAATTATATTTGGTATGTTAGATTTTGCAAAAGGTGTAATAGCAAGTAAAGAAGATGAAACAAAATCAGGACAAAAATTGTTTATAAAGAGATTAATATCAGCAGTATTAGTATTCTTTGTAGTAACAATAGTTCAACTAGTAATCGGATTAGCGGATGATAAAAATGAATCAGATGAAAGCAGTGCTTGGGAATGTGCAAATTTAATAATGAATGGAAAACTAAATAATAACACAAATGAACCAACAAATAAAAAGAATAATAATAAAAATAATAATCCAAAACAAGTAATTTTTGAAACAAGTAATGGTGTTCAATGTTATTCTGAAAATACAAAAACAGAATACGATATTTGTTTAGAAAGAAATACAAGTGAAAATAATACAAATAGTACAGTTTGTGGAACAATATTTAAAGATTTATGCAACTATCAAGGGATAGTATTATGGAATACAAACGAAAAATACAATGATGATATAGTAAATGAAGTTAATTGGTATAACATGAAAGATCAAGAAACATTTAAACAAGTATATTATGATTGTATACAATCTGGTTTACCAAAAGAAATGTGCAAGGGATACTTTGCTGGATTATACTCTGAAAGGTAGTGAAAAAAATGATATTAGATGCAAGTGGAATATGTGCGAAAATGGACTCAACAATTTCATTATTTATACATAACATAATAATGCTAATAAAAATAGCAGTTCCAATCGTGCTTGTAGTTTTTGGCATGATAGATTTAGGAAAAGGTGTAGTAGCAAGTAAAGAAGATGAAATTAAAAAAGGACAAAATAGCTTTATAAAAAGATTAATTGCTGGAGCAGTAGTATTTTTTATGGTAGCAATTACACAACTAGTAATAGGAATAATTGATAAAGAAAGTGAAGGAGAATTCTGGTCATGTGCCAATAAAATAATGAATGGTACAGCAGGCCAAACATCTACAGAAGATGATGAATTTGAAAGATTAAATATAATAGTAAAACAATGTTGTTCATCAGTAAATGGTGAAGTGATAGACTCATCAAATGGAACAAAAACATGTAAAACTACTTCAGAAACACAAGATCAATATAACAAATGCTATATAGAAAAAAAGGAGGGAAATTAATATGGAATACACTGTAGAAGAAGTGAAAGAAGAATATGAAAAACAATTATCAGAACTAAGTAGTATTGAAGAAAAAATAAAAGAAGTATATGAAGAAGAATTAAAAATAAATGAAATATTATTATATATAGAAGCAAATGGAGAATTAAATACTCAATCATTGCTAAATGAACAATATGAAAATGTTGATATTAATGCATTTAACAGTGATGATAAAAAAGCAAACTTTGAAAATTTAAGAAATGGATTAAATCAAATAAATAAAATAAATGAATATAAAACATTTATAAAAAATAATAATCCAAATAATCTACCAGAAAAAGAAGCTTTAGAACAAAAGAAAAAGAAGTGCTTTGAAGAAACTAAAAGTCTTTTCTCTGAAAGAGATATTAAGGAAAAATTAATAGAGAACTTAGGACAAATATGCAATGAATCAGTAACTGATTTACAAAATGAACTAGGAAAAGGAAGCGAAATAGGTGATTTAATTGAACAATATGCAAAATTAGATTCATTTATTAAAGAGTTTGAGATATATGACAAGTTCTTGACAAAAGAGAATAAAGCAAAATTAGAAGATTTAAAACAAAAACAAGAAGAAGTAGAAAAACAAATAGGAAAAAATTTACCAAACGTAGGTGCGTTTATATCAAGAAAAGTTCAAAGAGAAATGTATGCAGAACAATACAAAGATGTAGCTAATAAAGAATATGAAAACGAAAAGAAAATAAAAGATTTTAAGAATTTAAAAGAAGAAATAGATCAATCTCTAGCAAAAATAAAAGAAATACCATGTAAAGAAATGGTTGAAAAACTAAATGAACAAAAAAGTATTCTATCAGGATTAGATGAAATAAAAACTGTAAATGAAAAAGATATGGAAACAATGGATGAAATACTTAGCAAATTAGAAGAAGAAACAAAGAATGTTCAAAAACAAGAAAAAGAAGAAACATCAGAAACAACATATCAACCTGAAAATGATGTAAAAGCTAAAAATGAAAGAATTAACGTTAATGACTTGATAAATGAAGAACAACCAAAAGTAACTGAAAAAGATATGGAAGCAATGGATAAAGTAGTAGACTCATTAAATAAAAAAGAAAAAGTAATTGACATTCCTTCAGACTCAGTTGAAGTAGTTGAAGCAAAAGAACAAAATAAGCCAACACAAGAGCAAATCTCTAAAATGGATGAAATATTAAACTCATTAAATAAAGAAACAAAAAATGAAAAACAACAAGAAGATAATAAAGAAACAAATGAAAATATTGTTGAAAATAATGAAGAAAAATCCAACTTGAAACCTCTAACTTTAAATAAACAATTAAAAGAAAAATCAAAAATTGATAGAGAAAGAAGACAAGAATTAGAAGAAAAAGTTGTACAAGATACAAAGGAATATCTTCATCCATATTTTTCTAAAAAAGATATGGAAAAAATGCAATCGTTTGTAGATAGTTGCAAAGGAATTGAAAAGAAAGTAAAGAAAAAAACAACAAAAGAAAATTTCTCACATAGAGTAAAAACAACATTGAAAAAAATAAAAAACTATTTTATTGAAGAAGAAGACATAACAAAAAGAGAAGGTATTGTTTCAGAAGAAGATTTAAATAATTATCTATTCACAAATCAATATGGAGAAGCAATAATACCAGAAATAACAGAAGAAAAAGGGAAGGTTAAATAAATGATAGATGAAAGAATATATAGATTGAACGATGGAGAAGAAAAAGTGTTACTTACACGTGCTCCCTATAAAGAAAAAAAATATTTATTACTTTCAGATAGAAAAACAGAAGAAGTTGAAGTAGGATATGAAGAAGATGGGAAATTAGTAACTATCAGTAAAAATTATCCAGACTTTTCAAAAATACTAGAAATTCTATATAACAAACTAAAAGAAGAAAATTAAAATTTGACTTTAAATTAAAAATATAGTAATATATAGAACAAAAAAAGGAGGAATAATATGCCTACAATAGAAGAAAATGCTACACAAAATATAAATACAAGTGATAAGAATAAAATAAGTGAATTGTCAGAAATTCAACTAATCCACACAACAACAGGTATACATCATGATGTTCCGGCTAATTATGTATTAGCAATAAGAGATAAAATAGCAAACAAACATGCTAAAATAGACGTAAAACATTCAGGACATAGATTTACTTTTCCACTACTTCAAGACGCAAAATTGGTTGATTTAACAAAATATACAGTTGTTGTTAAAGACCCTGAAAATCAAGATGGAAGATATAGACAAGATATCGGCATTGGTGATGATATATCTCTTACGATGAAAATAACTTTTAAAGTTGATGGAAAGGAAATAAAGTATATTAATAGGCTAGTAAAACAAGAAAATGCATATAAAGATGCTATTAGATCAACATCAGAAACAATAATGCGATTAATGATTCAATCGCATTATCAAGAAAATCCAAAAGAGAATGATACAAAAGAAGAAAATAAAGAACAAAAAACAGATATAACAAAATATAGAAAAATGGAATCTCAAGTTTTAGATCTTGAAAGTTTAGTAACAGCAGCTATGAATAATAAAATTCCATATAGTGACACAATTTCAAATGAAATAGCAAAAGAAGCAATAGAACTTCATGAGAATTATGGAATTACGATTACAAAAATAGATTTTACAGACATAGACTTGTCTGAAAGATTAAAAAAAGTAATGGTTGATAATATTGAAGCAGAGAATAAAAGAAAAAGGGATGAAGCACAAGCAAAATTAGATAAAAAAATTGCACAAAATCAAGCAGAAGCAGAAAAAATAAAAATAGAAACAGAAATAAAAGCATTAAAAGAACAAGGCTTTACAAATGAACAAATAGCATACTATTATACAATGAAAAATATGCCCGAAAATGCTATAATTGCAATGGGACAAGGTGTGAGTCCAATGCAAGACTATATGGCAACAAATATGGCTATGCAAAAAAAGGCACCTTTAAAAAGAGTTAAAAATGCCGACACGACCAACAATGAACCTGAAGAAATAGATGCAAATGAATTAGAAAAAGGACATTCAAAATAGGAACAAAAAAAGTTCCTATTTTTAATTTTAAAATTAAATATTGATATGTACTAAAAAGTAATTATGTGTTATAATATAGAAAATGGATTAATGGAGTGATTTTATGTATAAAATAAAAAATAAAATAATACCATCTATAATAATTTCAATATGTATTTTTATAATGAATCCAAATAATATATATGCAAAAGCATCATATACGATGACTGAACAAGAACCAGGTTCCACAGATATTATAAATTTAAATCATAGAATAGATAACGTGAATGAATATGATAATATTATAATATGTTCATACGGATGTTCTGAGAATAATATTGGAACTAATGGAGGACAATGTGGTTCAGAGAATAGTTCCTTTAATACTATATCCTATTATGTAAAGAATAGCCCAATAATTAAATGGCAAATAGAAATGAATATGTATCAGGAAATTTCTTCTATGCAACAAGGGGGAGACAAAAAAAGTAAACTAAATTTTGTTTGGAATGGAAGTGGAAATGCTATTCCATCAGGTGAAATATATTTTGAATCGCCAACTTCAGGAAATAAAAATGAAACATGGGAAAAAACTAATGCATATAAAAACCTTCAAAATTCATTTGAGTGCCCACAATATTTATATTATGATTTATCTCTAGGAAACTTAGATAGATCTGATTTTAAGACTAAATATAATTCTTTTTGGAATTCGAATGATGATGAATTAGTTCTGAAAAATGGAAATAACATGGAAATATGTTATGCAGATAGTGGACTATGTGAAACAAGAGCAGAAAAAGATAAAACAGTGTTTAAGAATAAAAATAAACTAAATTATAGTTTTACAGAAGAATTAAATAAAATATTAGATAGTGTTAACAATGATATTACATCACCTGCTGCATCAGATTTCTTATTGAGATACTATACAAGCGAAGAAGATATATGTACAGCATTTAAATCAAATAATGGAGAATCATTCGTAGATACACTAGCAGATGAAAACATGATAAACTACATTAATCAATCATTAAAGAACCATAGTTCAAATAGTATTAATAGTCAATTATATACTTATGAAGTTATAAATAAAATAAATAAAGACATATCAAATCTATCGTATGAAGGTAGATCATTAAATGAAAAAATAAATAATTTAAATACAAATTATAAGAATAAATTTGACGAGTCAGTGGACTTTTATGCAAAAAAATGTAACGTGCCAGATAACGTAGCAGAAGAATTTAAAAAAGAAGCATCAGAAGCAATGACAAATAAAATAACAAAACAAACAAAAAATTTATATGATGATTTTGATAGATTATCTACAGAAGAATTAGATTGTGATAATTTGTTCAGTGATGTTGCTGACTTAATAAGTGGAGCATACTTTATAATCGAAATATTAGGAGTTATATTATTAATTGCATTAACAGTACTAGATTATGCAAAAGTATTATTATCAGACAATAAAGATGATATGAAAAAATCAAATCAAAAATTAATAAAAAGAGTAATTATACTAATAGTATTATTACTATTACCAGCATTAGTAAATTTAATATTAGGAGTATTTAACATAAAAGGATTTAATTCTGATAATCCATTATGTGTAGAAATTAAAAAGTAAGAAGGGAGGAAAATATGGGAATTACATTAGCCTCAATAGGAAGATATTTGTGCGGATTAATTGATTCAATCATATATATAGTAATTACTAAAATGTATGAACTTTTCCAAGATGTTTCAGGTATAATTCTATATAGTCAAGATATGTTTGATGTAATTGGACAAAGAATAGGATTAATTCTTGGAATATTCATGCTTTTTAGATTAGCAGTATCATTAATTAATTATATGATATCGCCAGATAAAATAAGCGATAATTCCAAAGGTGGAGCTAAAATGATAACAAACATTATCATCTCATTAGCACTACTTGTATCAGTTAATTTAATATTTAATGAAGCATACAAAATACAAAAAAGAGTAATAGAGAGTCGCTTTGTAGAAAAAATATTTTTTGGTAAAAAAGCAGAAATGCCAAATGTAAATATGGGATATATACTATATTCATCATTTATAACACCAAATATAGATGGATGTGAAACATTACTAGATCCATATACAGAAATAGATCCAAAATGTTCACAAGAATTAACTAAAATTCAAAATACAAGCATAAACACAGCATTAAATAACTTATTAACAAACTATGAACTTAATAAAGTATACTCAAATTATGACTTATTAAATTATAGATTAAATAATGATTGGTTTTTTAGTTATCTACCAATTCTTTCAACAGTAGCAGGAGTAGCAGTAGTACTAGTACTAATAAGTTTCTGTATGGATTTAGCAACGCGTGCAGTAAAACTATTATTCTTACAAATAATAGCACCAATACCAATTATAGCAAATATGGATCCAGCAAAAGGATCAGAAATATTTAAAAAATGGTATAAAGAGTGTTTTAATACATATCTTTCTATATTTATAAGAATAATAGCAATAAACTTTGCAGTATTTATGATTACTCTAATAAAAACAGAATTTGGAAATATATTTACGGGCAAGAGTCCTTTATTAACAGTATTACTTGTAATAGGTTGCTTAATGTTTGCAAAACAAGTACCAACACTAATTGAAGATATTTTAGGAATAAAACTAGATGGTATGTCATTAAAACCACTTAAGAAATTCCAAGAAAAAGCTTTATTTGGAAAAAATATAACAAGTTTAGGAGCAGCAGGATTAGCAGGTGGAGCAGCAATGGGAGCTAATATGATATCAAGATTTAGGCAAGGAACAAATGAAAAAGGATTTGCAAGAGTCTGGGATATGACACTTGGTACGTTAGCATCTGGAGTGGCAGGAGGATTAAGTGCAACAGGAAGAGGAACAGTAGGTGCAATTAAAGGACAAAAATTTGGACAGACATATCAAGGAGCATATAGAGGAGCAATAACAGCAAGAAATAATAGAAATGATAGAATAGAAGCAGGCGTTAATTCTCTTGATATAATGGGTGACAAAATAGATCAAGCACTTGGAATGCCAACGACAGCCCAAAGACAAGATTCAAGCGTAAAAGTATATGATGAATTTGTTAGTTCAGGAGAAGCAGCTGTTTCAATATCTGAAAATGAAATACAAAAATATGCAAATAAGATTAGATTAGATAATCATACTGCAATAAGCCAAGTAGATACTAGTGCGGCTAATCCATATGGAGCAGCACTTAGAGCAGCAGGTATTACAAGCACTTCATTCTCAACCCTAGGAGAATTAAGGGAAGCTATGAGTGACTCAACACGTTACGATGCAAGAGTAAGGGCTGCATTAAATAGTGAATATGAAAGAATAAAAGGCCAAGCAGAATCTGCATATAGAGATTATGCAACTAGAGGATCAGCAGGACTACATGGATCAAGAGAATTCTCATTTATAGATGCAACTGATATTAATGGACAAACAGCGATGGCTCATATTACCAATGTTAACGATATCTTCAGTAAAAATAAAAATGATGACGTATTTGTTAAAAATGGAATTACCGATGTTAACGGTTCAAATGTAAAAGATGTAACTAAAAAGGTTAAATATGAGTCTACATCTATCAAAAACAGTGGAGCATATAGACGCGCACATAAAATTCAACAACAAGCACAAAAAGAAAAAAAATAAAAAGGGTGTGATATATAATGAACGGATATCTAATACCTGCAAATACAAAGAAGAGCCAATTATTCTTTGGACTCTTCAATACATTTGATATGATATTGTTTGGTACAGGATTAGGAATATCAATATTATTACTAGTAATATTACCAGTAGAAAGTTTAGTATTCGCATTGATTGCGGTAGCCCCTGGAGTAATTACTGGATTTCTAGTATTTCCTATTCCATACTACCATAATGTATTAACGGTAATAAGAAATGTAATAACATTTTATACAACTAGACAAGAAT
>CAMVNW010000039.1 GCA_947168965.1 uncultured Caryophanales bacterium | reverse complement strand
AAAAATAGTAGAATCAAAATCTGAAGCTAGAAGATTAATCGAACAGAATGGAATTTGTGTTAATGGTAATAAAGAAAATGATGTAAATAGAATTATTAATAAGGAAGATTTTAAAGAAGGATTTATTGTTATTCAAAAAGGTAAGAAGGTATTTTTAAAAGTTGAAATTTGACTTTTTTTAGAATTTATGTATAATACACAACTAAAAAAGGGGGAATAAAATGAAAACATATTATGAAATTCTTGGTGTTGATATGTCTGCAACACAAGATGAAATAAAAAAGGCGTTTAAAAAGATGGTGCGTAGATGGCATCCTGATATGAATCCAGGAAATGAAGATGCTATTAAAATGACACAATTGATAAATGAAGCTTATTCTGTTTTAAGTGATATTTCTAAGAAAAAGCAATATGATTCTAAACTAGCTAATGCTAAAAAACAAAATAGTTCAAAACAAAGTAAATCATATAATGGAACATCTAAATTTTATCAAGGAACAACTAATAGAACTACTAAGTCTAGTACAAATGATAGTATTAATAAGGATACTGATATCAGAAAAAAGGCTGAAGATGTTTTAAAAGTTTTAAGAAAAGCGAATAATGCGTTTTTTAGTCTATATACTTCTTTAATTACAGATATCGAGATACCCAAACTTAAAAAAATAGAGATAATATTAGATTCTCTAAAGAAGATAGATGAAATTTATAATAGAAATTTGTCTATGATTGGTTTGAGTTTTAAAAAAATTTCTGAGTGTGATTTTTCTGGTTGTAAGTTAGATTTACATGAATTGAAGTTAATATTGATTGAATGTGTTAGATGTGAGGCTTTAAAAGATAGTTTTAAACATTTAAAAAATAAATATGCTTTAGAAGTAAATGCTTCTGGAGCATCTAGTAACGGCTATGGTAAGTTTAATACTAATTATGGAACATTCAATACTAATTATGGAACATTTGAAAAAAACAATATTAACATTGAAAAAAAGATTATCAAAAATAAATTTTACTAGTTTGATTTGACAAATTTAGAAATTTGTGTATAATTTATAACAAGTGAGGAGATATAAGATATTATTATTGAGCTATCTCGGGTTTATACTTACACGTATTTAATACGGAGTCACTTAAGTGTGATTCTGTATTTTTTTTCATCTTTTTATATGGAATCATTATATGAAAGGAGGATAAATATGATTGTTCGTGAGTTTAATAGTAGTGATAAAGAGTTGTTTTTAGATTTTGTCAATGAGGTTAGGAATTATGATAATAATTTTGAAGGTTTTAAGGTAGGAAATATTGATAATTTTGATTTGTTCTTAGATAAGGTTAATCGTGGTAAGGTTAAGGTTAATGATTCTATTTCTCCTCAGATTACTTATGGTGTGTTTGATGATGGATGTTTGATTGGTGTATTTTCTCTTAGATTGGAGTTAGTTGGATGTCTTATTAATCATGGTGGTAATATTGGTTATTTTATTAGACCTAGTAAGAGAAATATGGGATATGGTACTAAAGTGTTGAGGTGCGCAATGGACGAAGCTTCGAAGTATGGACTTGATAGGGTTTTAGTTACTTGTAGAGTTGGTAATATTGGTAGCTCTAAAGTTATTATTAATAATGGTGGAGTTTTAGAAAATATTTATTATGATGAAGAAAAAGGTGAAAAAATTTATAGGTATTGGATTAATTTGAAAGGGTGATTTTTATGAATGTTATTTTTAAATCTGATAGGTTGGATTTTGTTAATGTTGATGTTAAGTATGTTGATGATTATTTAGTTATGGTTAATGATTCTAGTATTCAAGATTATATCTTTCCTGAACCGCTTGTTTTTAGTTATGATGATGAAGTAGAATGGGTTAAGATGAAACTTGATAATAATGATTTAGTTTATACTGTTATTGATAGAGAAAGTGGTAAGTTTATTGGAACAGTTGAGTTTAAGGATATGCATGATGGTATTTCTGAAATAGGCATTTGTATTACTCCAAGTTTTCAAGATAAGCATTATGGTACTGAAATTCTTAAGAGGATAATTGAATATGGGTTTAATGAGTTTGGACTTGATGAGATATTTCTTAAAGTATTTTCTCATAATTCAAGAGCGATTCACTGCTATAGGAATGTTGGTTTTGATGAGTATGATGTTGTTAAGGGTGTTAAGAAGTCTAATGGAGTAGATGTTGATGAGATTTATATGAGAGTTAAGAAAATTTAATTAATTTTGCCAATTAACTTGAAATTAAGTAATAGTTTTGTTACAATTTATTTGTATTAATTAACTTGCCGGGTGTTAATATGACAATTGGATCGATAATGTTTATTTATTTAGGCAAGAGATAAATAAACATGATGCGGGTATACTTTTCTAAGGAGAAGTATACTCTTTTTTTGTTATTTTTTAGGAGGGATAGTATGAATGAAATAATGGAAAAAGAAATGATTAATATTGATGATATGATTTATGAGGTTAGAGGTAAACAAGTAATGTTAGACTCTGATTTAGCCAAATTGTATCAAGTTGAGACAAAAAGGATTAATGAGGCAGTAAAAAATAATCCTGATAAGTTTCCTGAAAGATTCAGCTTTGTGTTAGATAATTTTGAGAAGAAAAATTTGTGGTCGAAATTTTCGACCGCAAATATAAGTAATATGTCGCGTGTTAATCCCAGAGTTTTTACTGAACAAGGAGTTTATATGCTTGCGACTATATTAAAATCAAAGGTTGCGACAAAAGTTTCAATTGCGATAATGGATGCTTTTGTAAAGATGAGACATTATATTAATTATAATTATAGAGTGTTACCTCATAGATTTTTACTTTTAGAAGATAAGGTTGATGATAATACTAAAAGGATTAATGAGTTATTTGATAAGTTTGATCCTAAAGATATTGTGAAGGATTATATATTTTTTGAAGGGGAATTCTATGATGCATATTCTGTATTATTAGATATTCTTAATGAGGCTTGTAATGAAATAATTATTATAGATAATTATGCAGGTAAGGAACTATTAGATACATTAAGAAATATTGATAGAAAGATAATAATTGTTTCTAAAAATATTAATGATGAGTTGAAGAAAAAATATGAGAAACAATATAGTAATGTTGAATTTATGAGTAATTGTTCTTTTCATGATAGATTTATAATAATTGATAGGAAAAAATTATATTTATGTGGAGCTAGTTTTAAAGATTTAGGTAAGAAGTGCTTTGGAATTAGTGAATTTGGTGATTCGTTTTTATTAGACGAAATATTGAAAGTTATAGAGGGTGATATATATGAATCAAGATAAAATGCATTTAATAAATAAGATATTTAATAATGAAACAATAAGAACTGTTTGGGATGAAGAAGAACAAAAATACTTTATAAGTGTTGTTGATTTGGTTGGAGTTTTATCAGAAAGTAAAGATAAACAAGCATATTGGAGAAAGTTAAAACAGCGTTTAAAAGAAGAAGGAAATGAAACCGTGACAAATTGTCACGCTTTGAAACTAAAAGCACATGATGGCAAATATCGTATGACTGATGTCGTTGATATTGAAGGAATGTTTAGAATTATTGAGTCAATACCTTCAAAGAATGCAGAACCAATTAAACAATGGTTAGCAAAATTAGGTAGTGAAAGAATAGATGAAACATTTGATCCGTCACTAGCAGCACAAAGAACGATAGATTTATATAGAACTAAAGGTTATGATGAAAAATGGATAGCTAAAAGACTTAAAGGCATTCAAGATAGGAAACAACTTACTGATATATGGAAAGATGGCGGAATAACTGAGGGAAGGGAATATGCAATATTGACTAATGAGATTTATAAAAGTTGGTCTGGAATGACTGCACAACAATATAAATCATTTAAGGGTTTGAGAAAGGAATCTTTGAGAGATAATATGAGTGATGTTGAAGTAGCACTTGCTGATTTAGGTGAGATTGCGACTAGAGAAATTGCTAAAAAGAGAAATCCTATTGGTTTAGATGAAAATATTGATGTTGCTAAACGTGGAGGAAAAATTGCTGGTAATGCAAGAAAAGATTTGGAAGATGAACTTGGCGAGAGTGTTATTACTAGTAGTAATTTATTGAATTATGAATATAAAGATGAATTGGTTGGTAAGGTTGAAAGGGTTATAAATAGGGTTTAATTATTTTAGATTGTTTAATAAAAATTTCTTTGTCTCTTTTGAAGTGACCTTTGATTATTTTGTTTTGATATAATTATTTTAGCAACTGAGAAGTGCTGATGATCTTTGATAAATAAATTAAGAACTATGTGAAAAACTACTTGCACAGTAGCATAGATATTATCTTATTCTTATTAGTAGAGAGTGTGAATTTTCTATGGATTGAGTTTAGACTATTAGTGATAATAGTTTTGGGAGTTACGTTGTAGCTAAAAAGATAGTAGTAGTTATATGTATGAGAGTAAAGGTAGGAAGAGAATCGGTACCAATCTCTGAAAGACCATGAGTGAAAACAAAGTGGAGGAGTAGGACAGATACAGTTACTATTTGTGGTGAATAGAGACATGACTGATATACCATAAGGTACTTGGCCGTTGATGTCTAGTGATAGACTATAAGATTTGATTCTGTCCTTGGGCACAAAGCGGTTTTGGAAAATAGTTTATTTCTAATGCGTGCCTGGGGTGCTAGTACTAATCTAGTGTGGTTTTAGAAGATTTCTTTAGGTAAAAGAGGAAATAGGGTCGCAACCTATCAGGACTTTTACTTGCCAGTGACTGAATATATTCGTTTATATATAATTAGTGTGAGGAACACCTTAATTTATTTATCAAGGATTATCAGTAGACATTTTTATTTTATTGTGTTATATTATTTGTGACTTAGAAATTTTTATTTGTGATTAATTTTATACCATATATCGGAGGTGTATAATCATGAACGAAAGTTTAAATAAGTTTCTAAGTCAAAATAAAACTAAGAGTTTTAGAGAATTGCTTTTTTCATTTATTGATAAAAGTGGCTTGAAGGATTCTGATGTTTATAGGAAAGCAGGCATTGATCGCAGATTGTTTTCTAAAGTAAGATGTAATGAAAATTATGTTTTATGTAAGGAAAATATTTTAAAATTATGTGTGTCTTTGAGATTGAATCTTGATGATACTTCTAAATTACTTGAAAGTGCAGGGTATTCCCTAAGTACTACAAATAATTATGACTTGATTTTAAGATATTGTATCATAAATAAAATTTATGATATAGATACTGTCTGGGGTTATTTGTTTGACTATGGTACCATCAAATGATGGTATTTTTTTTATATTTTGGTATAATGGTTGTAGGTGATTTATATGAAAAGAGTTATTTATGTTGAACCGATAATAGAAAATTGTGATATTATATATAATTTTTTTTCTAAGTATAATCCTGATAGTAAGTTTGTAAACCCTCATATTTGTTTTGTTTTTCCTTTTGAAAGTGAAATTGAAACAAGTACAATTGAAGAAATATTTAAGGATGTTTTTTTTGATATTAATAGTTTTAAAATAAGTTTATCAGGTATTCAGGAAAGTTTAGAAGAAAAAAATAATTTTTTGTTTTTAAAGGTTAATGATGCTAGTGATAACTTGAAGAATTTAAGTGAAAGATTATATAAAAGGTTAGAGGGCAGTGCTAAATTAAAAGGTGAATATAATCCTCATATAACTATTGCAAAAAATAGTTCAGTTGATTGTATTAATAGTATTATGGAAGAAGCAAAATGCTTTTCTAATATATCATTTGATGCTTATGTAGATAGTATTAATTGTGGTGTTTTAAGCAAAGATGAAAACGGTAATATAGTATTAGAAAATGAATTGGTATATTCTTTAGATAATGTGAAGAATAAATAAATTTAATAACAAATGTTATTTTATTATTGACATTTGTTTTATTTTTGCTATAATAAATAACAAGTGTTATTTAATGGAGGGATTTTATGGCAAGAAAAACAGTATTTGATAAAGAATATATTTTAGAAAAAACTTCTGATTTTATTAAGGATTATGGAGTTGATGCGATGAATGCGAGAGATTTGTGTAAATACATTGGTTGTTCAACTCAACCTTTATTTAAGAATTTTATTAGTATGGAAGGGTTAAAGAAGAGTATAAAGAAGTATTTACATGATTATTATGATGATTTTATTTATAGAATAGTAGATAAAGATGATTATTTATATACTATTAGTTATGCTTATGCTTTATTTGCTTATAAGGAACCTAAAATATTTAAGGCTTTATTTATGACTGAGTTAGCTGGTACTAGAACTATTGATGAAGTATTGAAATCTAGTTGGAATATTGAGTCTATAGAGTCTATTCCTAAACAATATGGTTTATCTTATAAAAAGGCTGAATGTTTATATAGAGATGTTAGATTTTTTACTCATGGTTTATCTTGTCAGATTGCTTGTAATAGTATAAGTGTTACTGAAGATGAAATAAAAAAATTAATTAAAGATATTATTATTAAATTAAAGGATGTGATTTAAGTGTTAAATAACAAAGAAAAATACCTATCAGATATCAACAAAAGATTTAGCGGTAAGGCAAGAGAATTATTGATTGAACAAGTTGAATTATTTTATGAATATAATAATGATATTGCTAAAAATAAATATGGGATAGGTGATGAAGTTAAATTATCTAAAGGAGCATTTATACATGGTATTTTTGGGGGACTTGATAATTTTGATTTCACTTTAGAAAATGGATTTATTAGCACTGATTTTACTTCTGAACCTAGGACAAATAAAATATGTAATAGTGTTGGTATGTGGAATATAAAAGAAGATGTTTTATTAAGAGATTATATAAATCTATATAGTGGTTTTACTGTTACATATTCAATAGGTAGAGGACCAGAAGCTGCATTAAAAAGTGAATTAATACCATATCATAAATTTGATGCATTTACTGAAAGATTAAATAATGATGATAATGTTTGGACTTACTGGGGTGATAAGACTAAAGAGGTTTCTTTCATTCCTAGTTTAGTATCTGATAAAAGGCAAATTGCTTTTATATTAAATATGGATTCAGATTATGCGAAAAAATTATCTTATAATGATGTTTGGAATTTAGACTTTGGTGAAGATGTATTAACTCCATTTTTAGATTATAGATATAAAGATAAGTTTATTAATAGTGATAGATTAAATAGAAATGCATCTACTACAGATAGGGAATCAGCTATTATGTTTGGTTTGCCAATATCACTTGTTGAAGGTGTTTTTGTTGGTAGAAAGATTGAAAATGATAAGGAATCTTTAGATTATATTAAGTCTAAATTACCTGATTGTTATATATGTAATTTGGATGGTAAGGTAATTGTTGGAAATTAAGGAGGTGATTGTATGAATTTAGTTAAAAGAAGTAATGAAATGAAGGATTTCTTTAATAAGGTTGTTGATATTGATTATGATGAAAAGCATTCAAAGATGATTAAGGCAAAAGAAAAGATTGTTGATTTTTTACCTAGTGATATTGAAAATATTATTGATTTAGGATCTGGAACTGGATTACAGTTAATAAAACTTTATAAAGTTTATCCTAATGTTAAAACAACTGCAATTGATATTTCTGATGGTATGTTAAAGAAACTTTATGAAAGACATATTAGTGATAATATTACTATTATTAATAAAAGTTTTTTTGAATATGAATTTGGTAAAGATATTGACGCGGTTATTTCTACTCAAGCACTTCATCATTTTGAACCCAGTGATAAAGAAATTTTATATAAGAAAGTATATGATTGCTTAAAGGAACATGGTGTATTTGTTATAGAAGATTATTTTGCGATTGATAATTTTGATGAAAGAAAAGGTTTTGAAGATTATAGAAATTTAGTTAAGGGCATAGATAGTCATTATGATACTCCTTTAACAATACCTCATGAAATTGATATTTTAAAGAAATCTGGCTTTAGTGATGTTGAACATTATGCTGGTGATAATTATAATATTTTGATTTCTAAAAAAAAATTTTTAAATAGATAAGACTATGTTGTTTTATCTATTTTTTTGATATAATATTTTTAGTATAAAAATTGGAGGTTTAAAATTATGGAAGAAATTAAGATGCTTGAACAAAAAAAGACAGAGGCTTTAAGTTTATCAATTACTCTTCATTCACAGGCTTGTGATAAAGAAGCAAAAATGGAAAATTTTGTTCAAA
>CAMVNW010000038.1 GCA_947168965.1 uncultured Caryophanales bacterium | reverse complement strand
ATTTAACCTTGGAAAAGAATTAGGGAAAGTAATTGTTAAAATGCAAAAAAAATAAACAGAGAGGAGGATATATTATGAAGATATCTATCATCACAAGACATTCCGTTCCAAATTATGGTTCATTGCTTCAATGCTATGCTACAGAGCGTGTGTATGAAAAACTTGGCTTGGATGTTGAATTTATTAATTATACTAGATATGATGAAAGAGCTAATCAATTAGTTGAAACGCTTATAAAAGGAAAAAAGTGGGACAAAACATTTTTAACTAGAATAATATATAAAGCTATACAATATATCAACTATAAAAAAGAGTATGAAACTTTTTCTAGATTTAGAAAAGGATTTATAAATGAGTCAATTGAAGAATACGGAAATATTGAAGAATTAAGAGATAATCCTCCTGTTGCTGATGTGTATTGCTCTGGAAGTGATCAAATATGGGGTCCAATTGGCCAAAGTCCATATGATGAGGCTTATTTTTTGGATTTTCTTGATAATAAGAACGCAAAAAGATGCATCTCATTTTCATCAAGTTTTGGTACAGAAAAGTTATCAAAAGAATTGAAAACGAATATAAACAATCTATTAAATAAGTATTCAGCAATTTTAGTTAGAGAAGACTCGGCATGTAGAATTTTGAAAGAACAAGGTTTAAATGATGTAGCTCAAATTATTGATCCAACTTTATTTTTAACAAATGATGAGTGGTCTAGATTAATAATTAGAAAACCAAAAGAGAGTGATTATATTTTGGTATATCAACTACATAGTAACAAACAATTTGAAAAATATTCTAAAATGGTTGCAAAAAAATTAAATAAAAAACTGGTTAGAATTAGTCCTTCAATTTATCATTTTATTAGAGGGGGAAAATTTAAATATTTGCCTGATCAATTTGAATTTTTATCTTATTTTAAGAATGCAAGTTTTGTTTTGACAGATAGCTTTCATGGTACTGTTTTTTCTATTTTATTTAATAGAAATTTTATTAGTGTTTCTCCAGGAAAAACATCTACAAGAATTTCAAGCATTTTAAAGCTGTTAGATTTAAGTGATAGAATGTTAAAATCGTTTGATGATTGTTCTTTACTATCGGAAAGTATTAATTATGAAATTGTTAATAAAAAATTAGAAGAAGAAAGGGAAAAATCATTAGAATTAGTAAAAAAATCCTTAAATGTTGTTACAAATAATATTAATAATATAGGAATAAAGAATAACTGTTGCGGGTGTAGATTATGTGAAAACGTTTGCCCTAAACATGCTATAAAATTTGTAGAGGATGCGGAAGGATTTATTTATCCTAAAATTAGTGAGAAAGAATGTATTAATTGCGGATTATGTTTGAAAAAATGTCCACAAGCAAATAGTTTTAAACTTAATGAACCAATAAAAGTATTTGCTTGTAAAAACAAAAATAGTGATGAATTGATGAAAGGGTCATCAGGTAGTATATTTAAAGTAATTGCTAATTATTTTATAAGTGAGGGCGGAGTTGTTTATGGAACTGGATTTGATGACAACATAAGTGCCAAGTTTTTTAGAGTAACAAAAAGTGATGATTTGAATATTCTAATGGGTTCAAAGTATGTTCAGAGCAATACTTTAAACTCTTTTAAAGAAGTAAAAAAAGATTTAGCCTTGAACAAAAAAGTATTATATATAGGTACACCATGTCAAATTGCTGGATTGAAATCTTTTTTAAATGAAAAAGATTGTAAAAACTTATTAACTATAGATATAATTTGTCACGGTGTACCTTCTCCAAAACTATTTAAAAGATTTAAAGAATTTATTGAAAAAAAGAATAATATAAAGATAAAGGAATTCTATTTTCGCTCTAAAGAAAAAAATGGATGGGGAATGAATACAAAAATAGTCGGAGATAATGGAAAAATAATTTATAATGATAATAATAATAATGCTTATTATTCCTCTTTTTTAAAAGGTGAAACATATAGAATGTGTTGCTATAATTGTAAATATGCCACTTCAAGTAGGGTTGGGGATATAACTTTAGGTGATTTTTGGGGAATAAAAAAAGCTCATCCAAATTTTGATAGTACAGATGGAGTAAGTTCTGTTTTTATAAACACTAAAAAAGGTGATAGTTTTTTTAGAAAAATAGAGGATAATATTATATTTACAAAAAGCACATTTACAAAAGTTGCTACCGAAAATGAACAATTAATTAACCCTGTACATAAACCCAAAAAAAGATTACATATATATGATAATCTAGATATAAAAGACTTTGAGGCATTTTCAAAAGAAGATTTGAAATTTAAAAAGTTAAAAAAAGAGGTAATTAAACAATTAATCCCAAAAAAATTAAAAAAGAAATTAAAAAGATTAATGGGTAAATAAAACTCAATTTATAATAATTTAATAGAAAGGTAAATAATTATGTCAAAAAGCAATAATAGAACTAAATATTTAATAAAAAATACTGCAATTTTTGCAATCAATAATATAGCAACTAAATTAATTGTATTTCTTTTAGTGCCTTTATATACGTATTTTTTAACAACTTCAGAGTATGGTGTAGTTGATTTACTTTTTACAATATCTAGCGTATTAGTTCCAATTTTTACATTGAATGTATCAGAAGCAATTTATAGATTTTCCATGGACAAAGATGCAAATAACAATAAAATTATCAGTACTAGTATAATATTGCTAATATTTGGTTGTCTAATGTCTTTAGTTTGTATACCAATATTGGGGTTGTTTCCTAATTATACTAATTATAAATATCTATTCTATTTTTATGTTGTATCATCAACCTTTTTTCAAATATTTATTATGAATTTGAAAGGGCAAGAAAAATTAAAAGAATTTGCAATTGGAAATATATTAAACACATTATTAATAGCATTATTGAACATTTTGTTTTTAGCGTTGCTTAAGATGAAAGTTGAAGGTTATTTTCTAGCCTATATTATTTCAAATTTTATTTCGTCATTCTACTGTATTTTCATTGGAAAAGTACATAACAATATCAAAAGTTTTGATTTTGATAAAAAATTGTCAAAGGAAATGATAAAATATTCTTTTGTTTTAGTACCTACGTCTTTTATGTGGTGGATCATTAATTCTTCAGATAGAATTATGGTAACTAATTTTATTAGTTCTTCGGCTAATGGTATATATGCTGTTTCATATAAAATACCATCAATCTTAACGGTTATTGCATGGATATTTAATCAAGCCTGGATTTTTTCTGCAGTTAATGAAAAAAACAGTAAAGATAAAGAAGAATATACAAATAAAGTTTTTAATATAATGTATATTGCAATTTTTATTATGGCTATAGGAATAGTTACTTTTTTAAAACCATTTTATAGTCTATATGTTTCTTCTGATTATTATGTTGCATGGAAATATGTTCCAATCTTATTATTTGGAAGTGCTTTTATGACTTTAGGAACCTTTGTTTCAACTTCATATAATGTTTATAAAGATAGTAAAGGGATGCTTTTTTCAGGAGTTTCTGGTGCGTTAATAAATGTTGTTTTAAACTTTATACTGATTCCTTTAATTGGTGTTTTTGGTGCAGCAATAGCAACATGTATAAGCTATATAACAGTTTTTATATATAGAATAATTGACACGAAAAAATATGTTAAAATCAAATTAAATAAATCAAATTTAGTACCAGTATTCCTTTATATAATATCTACTATTTTCTTATATTTTGATAATTTATATTTTCAAATATTCCAAATAATTATTTTATTAACTACACTTTTTATATACAAGGATTATCTTTTTAACGTATTCAGTATGGTTGTTAAAAATAAAAAGATGAAGTAATTTAATGATATATAATTAAAATGAGTAGTATGTATAAACTGACATAATTTTTATGTCTTTTTGTTTCTTGTAAATAATATAAAAAGTGATATAATATACAACCAAGAGAAAGCCATATATTAGTGATACTAGTTTAATAGCGGTAGTATATGATTGAATAAAAAGGGAATGATTTTACAATTAAGGCTGCTCTTATAAGGGGGAATCCTTTATGAGATCGTATTGCTCAAAATTGTATTATTACCGATTTAAATATGACATATTCCTTGAGGGTTACTACACTCTCAAATATATTGGAAAATTTAAACCTGGAGACGAAGCTCTAAAAAAAGAGTCTCGCCTCCAGGTTTTTTGTTTGTCGAAATATGTAGTTTTTTGTCGAATTAGAGGGCCACCTTCTTTCAATTTAAAAAAATTTTAGATTGAAAGGAGAAAAAATGAACTCTTTACCTAAGAGAAGAAAGTATAAAGATAATCCTTATACGATTAAAACTATTGATAATAGATATTATATTTTATTCAAAGATGGAGAAAATATTCCAAGAACTGTAGAAGTTCCTAAGAATATTTTTGATATTTTTAATCAATTTGAATTAGATGACCTAAAAGAACTTAATGAATTTGATCGTCATATAGAACATAAAGAACTATCTGAAGAATCTATATATAATAGAGGAGCAAATAGTACTGAAGGATTGGATGACTACATTATCAGAAAAACTTCTTATGAAGAATTGATGAATGTAATAAATCAGTTATCGGCAACACAGCGAAGAAGAGTGAAGATGTATTATTTTGATGAACTTGACCTTAAGACAATAGCTGCTATTGAAAAAACATCTTTTCAAATGATAAGTAAGAGTATTAAACAAGCTATTAAAAATTTGAAAAAAAATTTAAAAAAATAGGTTGAATAATTTTCTATAAGTGAGGAATAAGGTGAAAGGATATATTATTCTTTCACCTTGTTCTTTGAAAATTTATTTTCATTCATCAAATACATTCCTATTACTCTAGCACGTTAATAAGTACGCTTGCGAGTAATACTTGATTAAGAAATTAAGTTAGCACTTAATATGCGATTACAAGTAATAGCAATAATGATACTCCTGCATAGCCACAGACTCAAGCAATGGGTGCAGTTGTGTGAGAACCAAACAAAGGTGAAATTCCTGTGAGATTAGGTAGCAACTAATCGTTTGATGAAATGCCGGGACTAAGGCTGTGAGGTAAATATTAGTAAAAATAAAAATCATCCTTATGAAAGGGTGAGTATTATGTTTATAACAAATGAAAGGAAAATAACATGATAGCAAATATTTTTTTAGATAGATGTAAAGAAAATATTATTTCAAAAGATTTAAAAGAGTATCTTAAAGAAATTGAATATATAAATCTTTTAAGAAGACTCAATATGATTAATGATGATAATCTTTTAAAAGCAAAGGTGGAATTTAAAAAATCGCACATTTGTAAATAATATTTATATTTAATATACTTTCCTCGAAACAAGAAAGAGGAGGATATTAGATGGAAGTTCAATTAAAAAAGAGAACAATAAAAGAAAATGAACTTACAATGCAGGTACTTAAAACAAAAAAATTAAGAGTAGCTGCATATGCAAGAGTTTCAACTGATTTAGATGATCAGAGAATTAGTTTGGATTCTCAACAAAAACACTATTATACAAAAATAAGTGAGAATCCAAACTGGACTCTTGTTGATGTTTATGTAGATGACGGAAAAAGTGCAACTAGAGTAACCAAAAGATTAGGTTTCCAAAGAATGATGAGAGATGTAGGAAGAGGAAAAATTGATTTAATTCTTACTAAATCTGTTTCTAGATTCGCGAGAAATACACTTGATACTTTAAATTATGTTAGAAAACTTAAAAATATTGGTGTGGGTATTTATTTTGAAGAAGAAAATATAAACACTCTAGATATGAATGGAGAATTGTTATTAACAATACTTAGTTCAATCGCACAACAAGAATCATTAAATCTATCATCTCATGTTAATATGGGACTTAAATATAAAATGATAAAAGGAGAGCCGTGTGGAACAGTAAAATGTTATGGATATGATTTCATAAAAGAAAATAGTCAGTTAATCATTAATCCTGAACAAGCTGAAGTAGTTAGACTTATGGCTAAATGGTATTTAGAAGGAGATGGAACTAATAAGATTGCAAAAAAACTGAATGAAATGAACATACCTAGTCCTAGCGGCAAATGTTTATGGAGAGAAGAATCTGTAACTCATCTATTGAAGAATGAAAAAATAAAAGGCGACATAATGATAGGTAAGTTTTATACTCCCAATCCTTTAAATCATAAAAGAAAAGAAAATAAAGGGATAAAAGAAAAGTATTATGTACACAATCATCATGAACCAATTATTTCAAAAGAAATGTGGCAAGAAATTCAAGATACTATGGAGAAGAGATATAAAGAAAGAAAATTTAAATCCAGTACATCTTCTCAAAATAGATATTCTACTAGTGGAGTAATGAAGTGTGGATTTTGTAATAAATCTTTAAATAGAATTATGACAAATAGTGTTAAAGATCCAAAGTATTATTGCAGTACTAATAAAGTAACTGAAATTGGAGAATGTCCAGAAAGCAAGATGATTGGAGAACCAATATTACATAAAGCATATATGCAAACTATGAAAAGGTTAAGGAATAAGATTAAACTTGAACATCGTTTCTCTAATAAACTTAATGAGAAGATAAGTTACACAAGATCATTATTATTAAATAAAGATGATATTGATATTGATGATTTTGATGAAGATTTATTTAAAAAGACTGTTCTATTTTATGTTATGGGTGGATATGATGAAAATCAGAAAGTTCAACCATATATGTTAAAGATAATATTAAAAACTGAGAATAATGAGATATGTGATATATATCCAGACTTTAAAGAATATATAAAAAAAGATTTATATACAATACTTGATTATTACTCCAATCAGACATTTCATTATTATGAAAAAAATAGATATGGAAAATTAAAACAAAAATATATAAATAGGTTGAGAGTACAAGTTCTTTTAGATTTGGAGAATGATGATGGAACTGAAAGTAATTAAGAAAGATAAATTCTTTGTTCCTGATTATTCTCAGAAATTAAATGTCGCAGCTTACATAAGAGTTAGTACGGTGCATGAAAATCAAATATTTAGTTATGAATCTCAGATTAAATATTATAAAGAATTAATTAGTAGAAATTCTAATTGGAATCTAGTTGGCATTTATGCAGATTATGGATTATCTGGAACTCAAGTTGATAAGAGAAAAGAATTTCAAAAAATGATAAAAGATGCTTTAGATGGAAAAATAGATTTAATTCTTACTAAATCAATTTCTAGATTTGCTAGAAATGCTGAAAACTTATTATCGTTTGTAAGAATGCTTAGATATAAGAATGTAGCAATTTATTTTGAAGAAGAAAGAATCAATACAATGAGTTTAGAATCTGAGTTTTTATTATCAGTACTTGCTTCTGTTGCAGAACAAGAATCTTTAAATACTTCTGAACATGTTAAATTAGGTATGAAATCTTTAATGCAACGTGGAGGATTAACATGTGGTAAGAAAAGATATGGCTATGACATTATTGATGGACAATTTGTAATTAATAAAAAAGAGGCGAGAGTAATTAGAAAAATATTCAATATGTATGTTAATGGATATTCATCTGGTGAAATTGCTAATTATTTAAATAGAAGAAAGATTCCAACCATCACTGGAGCTAAATGGTTAAACGGGAGAATCAGAGATTATATCCGTAATGAAGTTTATGTTGGAGATCTTTTACAAGGAAAGTCATATATAGAAAGAAAAAATGGAATAGCTAAACAACTCAGAAATAAAACAGATAATAATAAATATTTAATTGAAAATCATCATGAACCTATTGTAAGCAGAAAATTATTTAAAGAAGCTAATGAACTGTTAACTAGTAGAGCAAGAACAAGTGATTTATATTTTTCTTTATTTCCTCAAAAACTATATTGTGGTTGTTGTGGATCTTCGTTGAATATTCATAAAGTTCAAATAAATAGAACCTATATATGTTGTAGTAGAGGAAAATACAAATGTGATGTTAAACCTGTAAGAGAGGAACTAATTAAAAGTGCATTTAATAATTCTATTAAGAAACTATTAAAAGGAAAAAATAGAAAAGAGTTTTTCATAGATTTAAAAAAGTATGAGACAGATAAAACTATTATAGGTAACAGAATTCAATCTATTTACAGAATTCAAATAAAACTTGCTGATAAATTAATGAATAAGCAGATTAATCTTGGAATGTATAAAACTGAAACAAAAAAGTTAGATGAAAAGATTGAACTATTAAATAATAAAAAGGAAGAACTTGAAAAAGCAGTTAATAAGTATAGAGAGATTGTTAATTCCTTAAATAGATTATTTTTCATTATTGATAATGAATATGAATCTAAAGAGTTTGATTTAAATCTTTTTAATAAATTAATAGATATTGTAATTATTGGAGGCAAAAGTGAAAAAGGAACTAATATGCCTTACTTAATCAGATTTATATATAGTGATAAAGAAAAAATATTCGGAGAAAGTCCCAAGAGACGAGCTAAACGTTACATAGATTTTGAAAAGAAAACAATAACTATATTAGATTTTAGAAATAATTACTCA
>CAMVNW010000037.1 GCA_947168965.1 uncultured Caryophanales bacterium | reverse complement strand
TCAGGAACAGATTATGATGATTGCTCAAGTCATGGCAGGATATAGTTTTGGTGAGGCTGATATTTTAAGACGTGCGATGAGTAAAAAGAAAGAGGATGTTCTTATAAAAGAAAAGGACAAGTTTATTAATCAAAGTGTTTCTCTAGGTTTTAGTTATGAAAAGGCTAAACAGGTTTATGATTTGATTTTAAAGTTTGCTTCTTATGGATTTAATAGGGCTCATTCTGTTGCTTATTCAATTATTTCTTATAGGGTTGCTTATTTGAAACAACATTATCCTCTTATTTTTATGAAGCATTTGCTTAATTCAAATATAGGTGGAGAGGTTAAGACTAGGTCTTATATTTATGAGGCAAGAAGTCGAGGTATAAATATATTAAAACCTGATATTAATATTAGTAGTAGTGAATATGTACTTAATAATGGTTATTTGGTTTATCCTTTGACTATTATTAAAAGTATAGGATATCAGTCTGTTTTGAAGATATTGGAAAGTAGGGATAAACCTTTTAATGACATTTTTGATTTTATTAGAAGATGTGACGGTGTTCCTAGAAATGTTTTAGAAAATTTAGTTCTTGCTGGTTGTTTTGAATCTCTTGGATATAATAGAAGAACTTTGATCGAAAATTTAGATAAAATTATTAATTATGGTGATTTAGGTGATTTGTTATCTAATGATATGATGCCTATATTAGATTCTTATCCTGAATATGATAGTAAATTTTTGATGGATAAGGAATTAGAAATATTTGGATTTTATGTTAGCAATCATCCGGTTACTTCATATAAGGAAAAGTATAAAACTATTGATTTAAGCGAAATACCTAATTATTTTGACAAGGTTTTAGATATTGTTGTTTATGTTGATAGAATAAGAGTTGTTGATACTAAGAATGGTGACAAGATGTGTTTTGTTTCTGGTAGTGATGAGGTTAGTAGTATTGATATTGTATTTTTCCCTAAATTATATGATAGTTCTATTAGTGTTCATGATATTTTGTATTTAAATGGTCACGTTGAGAAGAGACATGGTAGTTATCAATTTGTTGTTTCTAAAGTTAATGAAATTATGCATTAGTTTACAAAAGTTAATAAATATAGTATAATATTCTTTGTTGGGAGTGATTCATATAGATGCCTAGTATTTATGTAGTTATTTTAATATTATTTATTGTAATACCAACTATTAATAATAACAATTATATGAAGTTAATTAATTTTTATAAAAAGAAAGGAAGAAAAGCAAAGATGACAGAGAATTTATTAAAAGAATTTATGGGTAAAGTATGTTCTATAGGATTATTTAGTGTAGGTTATTCAGTTGTTGGTAAAATAGTTTCTTTAGAAAACAATTGGATAAAAATAGAAGAAAAAGGTTCTATTAGAGTTATAAATGGTGATATGATAAAAGATATAAAGTTATTACCAGATAAATATCAAAAATAATGAATTTGGCTTTTGCCATTTTCTTTTTTTTTATGGTGTGTTATAATTTCTAATAGTAGGTGATAATATGAAAAAAGGTTTTACTTTGGTGGAAGTTTTAGCTGTTATAGTTATATTAGGACTGCTTATTATGTTGATAGTTCCAAATGTTAATAGTTTGCTTAAGGAAGGCGAAAGTGCTTTACAGCAGGAACAAATTGATAGTGTTGTTAGAGCTACTAAGAAGTATATGGTAGAAAATTTCAATTCATTACCCGAGGGTAGTGATTCTACTGCTGTTTATGTTGATGATTTAATTAGTAGTGGAGTAATTGATAATGATAAGGTAATTGATCCTAAGACTAAGAAAGAGTTAGAAGGTTGTGTTGTAGTTAGTTTTAATAATGATTTTAACCAGTATGAATATAATTATAGAGATGATTGTAGTATAACTATTACTTTTGATCCTGAAGGAGGAAGTGTTAGTACTACTAGTAAAGAAGTTATGATTGGTAAGACATTTGGCGATTTACCAACTCCAACTAGAAGTGGTTATACTTTTAAAGGTTGGGCAATTAACTTGTTTAATAAAGATACTACTTTGGATGGTTATGAGTTTAATCTTTATGAAATTAAAGAGAAAAGTGGATGGTATGTATCAGATTATATAGTTATTGAACCTGAGCAAGTATATAATATTATAGGTAAAAGTCAAGGTACAAGAGTAAATTATTATGATAATGAAAAAAATGGTGTTTCGACAGGTACAAATGGTAATTCAAATCAAATAGTGCCACATGGTGAGAATATTAAATATGTGAGATTTAATGGAACAATTGAAGAAAAAAATACATTTATTTTATATTCAAATTTTGTTACAAGTTCTACAAATGTTTTTAAATCTGATGATCATACATTGTACGCTGTATGGGAAGTTGCTTCTTAGTTATATAAATTAAAAAAATGAAAATACTAATATTGGGTGATGATATGTACTTTTTTAAGTATTTCTTTGTTACTTCAATATTAGGTTTTTTTATAGAAAGTATTTTATGGCATGGTCATGAGAGTGGAATATTATATGGTCCATGGACTCCTATTTATGGTGTTGGTTCTATAATTATTGTAATTTTATCTAATAAGATTTTTAAGAAGAAAAATATCAATGGATTTTTAAAATTTATTTTGTTATTTGTTATTTGTTTTTTTGTTCTTAGTTTTATTGAGTTAATTGGTGGCTTTTTGATAGAAAAGGTATTTGGATATTCTTTTTGGGATTATACTAAGTATAGATTTAATATTGGAAAGTATATTTGTTTAGAGATTTCTTTAATATGGGGACTTGTTTCTTGTCTATTTGTTTTTATTAAGCCTTTTATTGATAAACTTATTAAGTATATTCCTAATTTTATTTATTATATTTTTTTAATTCTATTTTTAATTGATATTGTTTGTACTTTAATTTTTAAAAAATAAATAAGCAAGAATAATCTTGTTTTTTTTCTATAGTTAAGGAATTTTTAAAGTTATGTCGTATTATATTTATAGGAGGTGTTTTGGTACAAAAGATTTAAAAATAATATAAGGTATTATTATAGTTTTAACTTTATGTCTAAATTATAGTGTGTAGGAAGTGAGGATATAATATGAATGAAATAACAGATTATAATGGAACTATATTTGAAAATATTAAGCATATTGATGAAAATGGATGTGAATATTGGGAGGCTAGAGAATTACAAAAAGTGTTGGAATATAAAGAATGGAGAAAGTTTAATAATGTAATTGATAAGGCTATGAATGCTTGCTTATGTAGTGAAAACAATGTGTTAGATCATTTTGTCCGATTGGACAAAATGATACAGATAGCTAAAGGCGCAAAGAGGAAAATCTTAGATTATAAGCTAACAAGATATGCCTGCTACTTAATTGCTCAAAATGGAGATTCACATATAAAATCTATAGCGCTTGCTCAAACATATTTTGCAGTTCAAACTAGAAAAATGGAATTGACAGAATCAAAATATAAAGAGTTGTCGGAAGATGAAAAAAGATTATATACAAGAAAGAAAGTAAGTGAAGGAAATTATAGTCTTAATAGAACTGCTATAAATAGTGGAGTTAAAAATCTTGCAGAATTTCATAATGCTGGTTATAGAGGCTTATATAATGGTGAGAGTGCTGATGATATAGCTAAGAGAAAGGGTTTAAGATATCGAGAATATATTTTAGATAATATGAGTAGTGATGAGTTAATTGCGAATCTTTTTAGAATTTCTCAAACTAATCAGAAATTAAAGAATGATAATATTAGTAATGAGGTTTCTGCAAATAGTACTCATTATAATATGGGACGTGATATTAGAAATTTTATTAAGAGTCAAGGTGGAACTATGCCTGAGAATTTACCAACTCCGGAAAGAAGTTTAAAACAATTGGAAAAGGAAAAAAGAGAAGAGTTAATTGAAAGATAAGATTAACTTTTTTTGTTTTTAATGTTATAATTATTTTAGGTGTGACTATGAAGAGAGATAAATTAATTATTTTTTTATTTAGTTTTATTTTGGCATTATTGTTTATGAGGTCTGGTTCTAGTATGGATTTCTTGAATCAACATATTGTTTTTCCTAATTATTTAAGAGAATTATTTTATTCTAGTGGTAGAATTATTCCTAGTTTTATGACTCATATTGGAAGTGGACAGAATATTTTTAATATTGCTTATTATGGTTTATTAAGCCCAATTATTATGTTTTCTTATTTATTTCCTTTTATAAAGATGTTTGATTATATAATTATTATTAATATTGTTATATTTATTGCTTCTAATTTATTATTTTATAAGTTTATTGATGAAAAGTTTGACAATTCTTTATTTTTAACTTTTTTATTTATGTTAGCAGGACCATTATTATTTCAATTTCATAGACATTTTATGTTTGTTAATTATATGCTTTTTTTAATACTTTCTTTAATTAATATTGATAAGAAAAGATATTTTAGGTTAGTTATTGATTTATTTTTAATTATAATGACTAGTTTTTATTTTAGTATTCCTGCTATATTAGTTATTATTATTTATTATATTTATATTAATTATGATTGTTTTGATTATAAGAAATTTTTAAAGTTTTTATGCTATATTTTTATTTCTATTTTAATGTCTTGTATTTTACTTATTCCTACTTTTTATTCTTTACTATCAACTCGTAGTGGGGAAAGTTTATTTAATTTAAGTTTATTAATTCCTAATATTGATTTGGATAATATTTTATATGGTGGATATAGTGTAGGTTTGACTAGTATTTGTTTTGTAAGTTTTATTTATTTATTCTTTAATAAGAAAAAAAGTAATATGTTTTTATTTATTATTTTATCTTTAATTTGTTTTATGCCTATTAATTTATTTTTACTTAATGGTGGTTTGTATGTTAGGTCAAAGTGTTTAATTCCTTTTTTACCATTATTTGTTTATATTATTGGTTTATTTTTTAAAGATTTATTTGATAATAAGTTTGATATATATAAATTTTTATTGTTTGTTTTATGTATCAATTTGATTGTTTTAATTAGATATCATTCTATTTCTTATTATTTAGATTTAATATTTATGATTTTTTTAATTTATTTATATTATAAGTTTAAAAAGAAATATATATTTTTTGTTCCAATTATTTTATTAAATTTAGTTATTTGTATTTGTTATAATTTTACTGATAGTTTTATTGATTATGATTATTATAAATCAATTGATAAGGATTATAATATTGATACTAATTATAGGGTTAGTATTTTGAATAATGATTTAGTTAATGTTAGTAGTGGAAATAATATAAGTAGTATTTATTCTTCTACTGTTAATAAGTATTATAGTAATTTATATCATGATGTTTTTAAGGTTAATAATAGTGGTATTAATAATTTGATGCTTAATCCTAGTTTTAATCCATTATTCAATAGATATATGAGTGTCAGATATGTTTATAGTGATTATGATTTAGGTTTTCCTTATAAGAAAGTAAATGATAATTTATATGAGTTAGATGCTTTACCTATTGGGTATGTAAGTGATAAGTGTGTTAATCGTGAGTATTTTGAGTCATTGAATTATCCTTATAATTTAGATATTTTATTAAATTATAATGTTTTATCTAATTGTTCTAATAAGCCTTTAAGTAATATTCATGAGGTTAATTTAGACTATAGTTATGTATTAGGAAGTAATTCTTATATAAGTGATGGCAAATTACATGTTTTAAATGATGATATAATTGATGTTACAATAAATGATGATATGAGTAATAAGGTATTATTTATCAGTCTTTATGGTCAGTTGGAACAGGATAATGATATATCTATGTCTATCAATGGGGAAGAAAATCTTTTAACTCATAAGGGATGGTTATATCATAATGATAATTTTGATTTTCATTATGTTTTAAGTGGTAATAAGTTTGAGATTAAAGTTAGTCCAGGGATATATAATATTAGTAATATTAAAACTTATATTATGGATTATGATTATGTTTATTTAAATGATTTTGATGAATTTAATATTACTTTAATGAATTCAGAAATTATTAAGGGTAATATTAATGTTACTCATGATGGTTGGTTTGTTTTAAAAATTCCATATGATAGTGGTTTTGATATTTTGGTTAATGGTCATAAAATGAATTATGAATTAATTAATGAAGGCTTTATAGGTTTTTACTTAGATAGTGGTAGTTATGATATAAGTATTTGTTATAAAACTTCTGGTTTGTTTTTAGGTAAGGTTTTATCAGGTGTTGGTTTTGGATTGTTTGTTTTAATATGTTTTTATAGGAGATGTAAAGATGAAAATTAGATATTTTATAGTATTGGTTTTAGTTATAATTTTAGGTTTTTCTATCTATTTACTTATTAGTTTTAAGAATAAAAATAATAGCCTTATAAATAAGTATAATGAAATTAATGATATTGTTAAGCAGAATGAAATTGATAAGGAAGAGTTTATTTCTAAGACTCAGGAATTGGAAAAGTTGAAGGAGTCTAAGCGTGATCAAGTTTTGAAATATGAAGAGGTGGAAAAATGGAATCAAGAAATAATAGAATATTTAGATTAGTTATAGGGTTTTTAATTTGTTTAATTATTATTATATTTTTCTTTATATTTTTAATCAATAAAAACAATTCTTCTTTAGAGTTAAAGATTAATGATTTATCTTCCAAAATAGGTGATGGTTATGATATTGATTCTATTAATAATGAAATTAGTATTTATGAAAATATTGATAAAAGTATTCATGACAAGTATGAAGAATACTATAGTAATATTGCTTTATTAGAGGATAAGATTAATAGAGGAGAGAGCAATGTTAAAATTGCTTATCTAACTTTTGATGATGGTCCTTATGATTTAACGTATCAAGTTTTAGACTTGCTTAAAGCTAATGATATAAGAGCAACTTTCTTTGTTTTGGGCAAAGATGGTGTTAATGACAGGTATAAGAGAATTGTTGATGAAGGCCATACTTTGGCTAATCATACATATTATCATAATATTGGTGGAGGGCTTTATGATAGTGCGGATTCTTTTATTTCTCAAGTTAAAAAGTTAGAGGATTATTTATATGATATTACTGGTTATAGAACAAGTATTGTTAGATTCCCAGGTGGTAGTCCTACTGCTGGTCATTTGAAAGATGAGATTGTTAATAGACTTCATGAGATGGGTTATAATTATGTTGATTGGACTAGTGAAACAGGGGATGGGTCTAGTAAGAAGTTAGCTGAAAAGGATACTTGGAGTTGGTATGTTGATACTACTCGTGATAAAAATATTGTAGTTTTATTAATGCATGATTATAATTATTCGACTTTTAATAATTTACAAAGGATTATTGATGATATGAGGGCTCGTGGATTTATATTTTTGCCTCTTCATAATAAAAGTGTTATGGCTAAATAGTAGATTTTCTACTATTTTTTCTTATTATCTTTATTTTTTATTTTTTTTAGTGTAAAATTGATATAGTAGGTGATGCAGATGGGATTATTCGACAAGTTTAAAAATGTTTTTAGTAAGAAGGAGATTGGTGAGGTAGAGTCTTATGAAAAAGGTTTAGAAAAGACTCGAAATGAATTTGTTTCTAAGTTAAATTTATTAAATAGTAAGTATAAGAAGGTAAGTAATGAATATTTTGATGAACTAGAAGAAATTCTTATTATGGCTGATATTGGTGTTAATACTGTTATGGATTTTGTGGATAGATTAAAGCGCCGTGTTAAAAAAGAGAATATTATTGATTCTAAGGATTTATTGGAAATAATTGTTGATGAAATGTTTATCATATATGTTAATAATGATGTTATTGTTAATAAGATAAATTATTCTTCTCAAGGACCGACTGTTATTTTATTTGTTGGTGTTAATGGAGTTGGTAAGACTACTACAATTGGTAAGCTTGCTTATAAATTAGTTAATGAAGGTAAAAAAGTTTTAATGGTAGCAGGGGATACTTTTAGAGCTGGCGCTATTGAACAGATTAATGAGTGGGGTGAACGTACTGGATGTAGAGTTGTTTCAAGTACTTCACAGGATCCTTCTAGTGTTATTTTTGATGGTATTAATATCGCTAATGAAGAAAATTATGATGTTGTTTTAGTTGATACTGCTGGTAGATTACAAAATAAGGATAATTTGATGAAGGAGTTAGAAAAAATTAATCGTGTAATTGGTAAGATTATACCAGGAGCTCCTCATGAAACACTACTTGTTGTTGATGCGACTACTGGTCAAAATGGAATTAGTCAGGCTAAGAGTTTTAAAGAAATTACAGATATTACTGGTATTGTTTTAACTAAATTGGATGGTACTGCTAAGGGTGGTATTGTGTTGGCTATTAAGGAAAGTGTTGGAATTCCTGTTAAGTATGTGGGCCTTGGTGAACAAAAAGAGGATTTACGAGTATTTGATATTGAAAAATATATTTATGGATTATTTAAGGAGTTGGATGAAAATGAGTAATGTTAAAGAAGTTAAAAAAACTAAAAGTGTAAAGGGAACTAATTCTAAGACTACAAAGTCTAAGTCTAGTTCTAAGACTGTTAAAAAAGAGACTGTTAAAAAAAGTACTATTAATAAACCAATGAAGGTTTCAGAGATTACTTTAGAAGAGGCTAATTCTTTCTATCATGTTAGTTTATTAGCTCAAGCTGTTTGCGTTACCGGTATATTATTTATTACAATTTTAGCTTTGTTTGAGCATAGTTTTACTATTCCTGTTGAGGTTTTAGTTGGAATTACTTTATTAATTATGGCTTATAACAATGTAAAATTATTTAAAAGAAAAGGGTTTACTCTTGTATATGTTATTTTTGGCACTATAAGTCTTATTGTTGGTATTTTAGGATATTTTGGAGTTACTTTATAATGGAAGAGTTTATTTATTTAAATGAATTATTTGATTGTTATGGTGATTTACTTAATGATAAGCAAAAGGAATATTTCATAGATTATTATCAAAATAATTTAAGTCTTGCTGAGATGGCAACAAATTATGATGTTAGTCGTAATGCTATTCATAAGCAAATTAAAAGGATTGTTGAGATTTTAGAAAATTACGAGTCTAAATTGAAAATTATTTCGAAAAATAATGACATTATGGACTTGATAAAATCGTTAAATAATGATAAACTATTAAGTGAGATAGAAAGAATAATTGAGGGATAGTTATGTTTGGAAAAATTGTT
>CAMVNW010000036.1 GCA_947168965.1 uncultured Caryophanales bacterium | reverse complement strand
ATTTATTTTTTTTGTAGAAACTAATATTGGTGATTTCTATGATTAATGGTTATACTATTAGAAAAGTTAATGGACAAGATGTGATGTATTTATTTTTTGATTTTAATTATGAGTTTTCTAGTTTTGATTTTATGGCTAAACGTGAGAAGATTCATGATGTTGTAAGAAATTTTATTAGGGACCATAATATTTTTTTTAAGGGAGCGACTATTGCTTTAGTTTCTGGTGGAGTTTTATTTGGAAGTATAAATTTAAGTAATCCTAGTTTTTCTCAGGTGGCTATGAATAATAATGTTTCTATTGAGGAAAAGGTTGATTTAGAATCTAAAGATGATTTTACTGTTGATGATATAGAAAATAATTCTGTTGATAGTGTTTCTTCTGAACAAGATTTTGTTATTAATACTGATAGTCCTTCTATTGTTGTAGATAATAAATCTGATACTGTAGGTGATGGTGTTTACTCTAATACTTCTGATACAGTTAATAATAGTGTTTTAGAATCTGTTGAGAATAATACTGCTTCAGAATTTGTTGAAAATAATACTATTTCGGAATCTCTTAATGAAGTATCTGAATCTGTTGATAATAATATTTATGTTAATGTTAGAAGAAGTGATGGTCGTGTTGTTAGTTTGGAGTTAGAGGATTATGTTACTGGAGTAGTGGGTACTGAAATGCCTGCTTTATTTAATAGTGAGGCTTTGAAGGCTCAGGCTGTGATTGCTCGTACTTATGCTTTGAAGGCTAATAGTATAGGTCGAGTTTTGAGTGATAATGAGTCTACTCAGAGTTATAAGGATAATGGAGAACTTGCTAGTATGTGGGGTGGCAATTATAGTTCTTATTATAGTAAGGTAATGGATGCGGTTAATAGTACTAAGGGAATGTATTTAACTTATAATGGAAATTATATTGAAGCAGTATATCATTCAACTAGTAATGGTCAAACAGAGGATTCTTCTAATGTATGGGGAAATTCTTATCCTTATTTAGTTAGTGTTGATAGTGTTTATGATAATAGCAATCCTAGTTTTTCTATTAGTAAATCTTTTAGTTATACTGATTTATCTAGTAAGTTAGGTTTTAATGTGGATAGAAGTAGTGATTTTAATATTTTGGGATTTACAAGTGGAGGTAGAGTTAGTAGTATAAGTATTGATAATCATCAATTCAGTGGTGTTAGTTTTAGAAATATGTTAGGTTTAAGGAGTGCTGATTTTGATATTATAAAAAATGATGAAGGTGTTATTATTACTACTCGTGGATATGGTCATGGAGTTGGTATGAGTCAGTATGGTGCGAATGGTATGGCAAAGGATGGTTATAGTTTTAGTGATATTTTGTTTCATTATTATCCTGGTGTAAGTTTAGAACAATTGTAATATTGTTCTTTTTCTGTTATAATTTTTATAAATTAATTTTAAGGAGATTTTTATGAGAGTGGTTGTTCAGAAATGTTTAGAAAGTAGTGTTAGCGTTGATGGAAATGTTGTTTCTAGTATTGGTAAGGGTTTAATGGTATTGGTTGGTTTTACTGATGGTGATTCTGTTAAAGATATTGATTATTTAGTAAATAAGGTAGTTAATTTGAGGATATTTGAAGATGATAAAGGTGTTATGAATTTAAGTGTTAAAGACGTTAGTGGTTCCATTTTATGTGTTAGTCAGTTTACTTTATATGGTGATTGTTCTCGTGGTAATAGACCTAGTTATATTAAGGCTATGAAAGGTGAAGATTCTATTAAACTTTATGATTTATTTTGTGATAAGTTAAATAGTTTTATTCCAACTAAAAAAGGTGTTTTTGGGGCTGATATGAAGGTATCATTAATTAATGATGGACCTACTACTATAATTATTGATTCTAAGTGAAATGTTTTATTTCACTTTTTATTATGTTATAATTGTTATGGTGATGATATGGAGAAGAAGACTCATGTTATGTGTGCGAATTTTGTGTCTTTATGTCTAATAAGACCTGATAATATTTCAGATTTGCTTATTACTTGTGGATTTGCGACTTTAGGTGGATTAGTTCCTGATGTTGATTTAAAGGATTCTACTAGTGATAAGTTGTTTGATAGGTTGATGACTTCTTTAATTACTATTGTTTTAATGAGTGTTTTTATTAAGTATTTTTTTGATATAGATTTATATTGTAAGATAAAGGAATGTAGTGAGATTTTTAATTATTTGGTTAGTATTTGTTTATTTATTGTTATGTCTTATTTAGGTAGTAAGTCAAGTCATAGATCTTTTACTCATTCTATATTGGGATTAATTATTTATAGTTCTATTTTGTCTTATGGATTTGGAATGAATGTTATTATTCCTTATTTTGTTTCTCATTTAAGTCATATTGTTTTAGATTTATTTAATAAGAAGGGTGTCGCATTATTTTATCCTTCTAAATATAGACTTTGTTTTGGAATATGCGAAAGTAATGGTAAGGTTAATAAATTTTTATTTATATTGTTTTCTTTATTAATCGTTTTATATTTGATTTTAGTTAGTATGGGTGTTATTTGACTTTTTTTTAAAATCATGTATAATATCTCCTGTTTTAGGGGGATTTTATGAAGGGAAAAGTTTCTATTATAATTGCTATATACAATATTGAAAAGTATTTGGGTGAATGTTTAAATTCTGTTATTAATCAAACTTATAAGGATTTAGAGATTATTCTTGTTAATGATGGATCTAGTGATAGGTCTTTAGATATTATGAATGCGTATTCTAAAATAGATAATAGGATTATATGTATTTCACAGGAAAATGCTGGTCCAGGTATGGCAAGAAATAAAGGATTAGATTATGCAACTGGTAAGTATATTTCTTTTATTGATGGAGATGATTCGGTAAAACCTGATTTTATTGAAAAGCTTGTGTCTATTATAGGCGAGGATGATTTATATTCTTATTGTGGTATAAGTGTTAATGGAGAAGATACTTTTTTATCTCCAGAAAAAAACAGTTTATTTATAAGACAATGTTGTTATAATAAATTGTATAATGCGAAATACTTGGATGGTGTTAGGTTTACTAGTCATATGTTTGCTGAAGATTTAATATTTAATTATGAGTTGTCTTTTTTATCTAAGAATATATCATACACTGAGGAGCCTTTATATTTTTATAGAAGAAATGAATCATCTATTTCTAATACTTGGTCAGATAAGTATAAGGAAATTTTTAAGCCAATTGGTGATATAGTTAATTATAAGAATTTGGATGAGTTAGATTTTTCTAGAAGAGAAAGATTGGAGTTTTTACTTGTTTGGTATTTATTCTTTGGTAATTTTAAGAGAGCTGGTAAAAATATAGATAGCGATTATGTTAAAAAGTCTATTGATTATGTTGAACAGTTTTTTCCAAATTGGTATGAGAATAAATTTGTTGATAAGTATATATGGGATAAGGAAATATGTGATCATATAAAGAATAAAGATTATGATGATATTTCATCTCATTATAGTAAGTAAAAACACTTGTTAATAAATTAAAAATAAGTTATAATTTAGTTGTATTAATTAACTTGCTGTGTGTTAATATGACAATTTATTCGATAACGTTTATTTATTTAGGCAAGAGATAAATAAACATGATGCGGGTATACTTTTCTAAGGAGAAGTATACTCTTTTTTTGTTATTTTTTAGGAGGGATAGTATGAATGAAATAATGGAAAAAGAAATTAATGTTGAGGATAAAATACATGAAATTCGAAAAATACATGTAATAGTTGATAGAGATTTAGCAAAAATATATGGTGTTGAAACTAAACAATTAATGCAACAGGTTAGGAGAAATATTGAAAGATTCCCTGAAAGGTATATGTTTCAGATGACTGATGAAGAGTTTAGAGAATGGAAGTCACATTTTGTGACCTCCAATTCTGATAAGATGGGATTACGCCGCCCGCCATATTGTTTTACTGAACAAGGAGCTTATATGGTATCATCTATTATAAAGAATGAACGTGCTGTTCAAACTTCAATAAATATAATGGATGCTTTTGTTGCTATGAAAAAATATATTTCAAAAGATTTGATAGAAAATGATACGCTATTAGTTAATCATGAGAAAAGAATATTAAAACTAGAAGAATCATTGGATAAATTATCTGAAAAACAAAGCTTAAATTCTATAATTTATGAGGGTAAAATTTATGATGCGTATTCTGTTCTTATTGATATATTAAATGAGGCAATGAATAATATTATTATAATTGATAATTATGCAAATAAAGAATTATTTGATATATTAAGGGAAATAGATAAAAATATAATTGTTATATCTAAAAATTTAGATTCAGTTTTAATTAAGAAATATAGTAGTCAATATTCCAATATACGATTTATTAATAATAATGATTTTCATGATAGATATATTATTTTAGATAAAAAAACTGTATATAGTAGTGGTATGTCATTTAAAGATATTGGTAAAAAATATACTTTTATCCATAAAATATGTGAAGATTTTTTTATTGATGATTTGATTAATAAAGTTGATGGGATAATATTGGATGAAAATGTTATAGAAAGTTAAATTTGACATTAATAAATAAATGTGATAATATTTTGTTTAGCAAGCAAAAGACTATAATAGAGACAGTAGTGTTAAGTACGAGGATTTATAGTGAGCAGGGGATAGTGGAAAACCTGTATTAGTAGTTATAACATGAATATCACTCTATTGTTGTGATTCTGAACTTTTAGTAAGAATCAACGGGTTCTTCCCGTTATAGAAGACGCAATTGTTGGATTGTTGTAAATAGTGGTATAAAAAAGTCAGGGCTTTTTCTATTTATGATAGGGAGAGCTCTTTTATTTTATTATAGATAATTGCTTGGAAGGAAAGGGAGAGGATATTATGGCAAATTTAAAAAATTATGATTTTGTCAAAAATGAGGAAGAAGTTTTAAAATATTGGAATGAACATCAATGTTTTAAAAAACTTCAAGAAAAGAATAAAAATGGGAAGAAATATCGTTTCATCGATGGTCCTATCACAGCAAATAATAAAATGGGAGTTCATCATGCATTTGGAAGAAGTCTTAAAGATTGTTTTTTAAGATATAAAGCAATGAATGGTTATACATCTCATTATAGAAATGGTTTTGATGGGCAAGGACTTTGGGTTGAGGTCGAAGTTGAAAAAGATCTAGGATTTAAAAACAAAAAAGATGTTGAGAATTTTGGACTTGAAAACTTTACTAATGCTTGTGTTGATCGTGTTAAAAAGTTTTCAGGTATTATAACTGAACAATCTAAAAGATTAGGTCAATGGATGGATTGGGATAATTCATATTATACTTTGTCTGATAATAACATCACTAGTATATGGTATTTTTTAAAGAAGTGTAATGAAAAAGGAATGATAAAAGAAACATATAAACCTATGCCTTGGTGTGTTAGATGTGGTACATCTTTATCAGAACACGAAATGACAGGAAGTTATCATGATGTAACTTGTAAAGCGGTATTTTTTAAATTACCGGTTGTTGGTAAAGATTATAAAGCTGTTGTTTGGACGACTACTCCATGGACTTTATGTGCTAATGTTGCTCTTGCAGTTAATCCAGACTTTCTTTATGTAGTTGCTGATTTTAATGGAGAAAAGTTATTATTATGTAAAGATGTATATGATAAGAAGTTTAAAGAAAAAGCAAAAGTTTTAGAAACGTTAAAAGGTAAAGATTTAGAAGGATTAGAATATGAAACTTGTTTTGAGGAATTAGATGCTCAGAAAGATGTAAAACATAAAATAGTTTTATGGGATATGGTTGATAATTCTGAAGGATCAGGTATAGTTCACATAGCCCCAGGTTGTGGTGCTGAAGATTTTGAATTAGGTGAATCATTAGGACTTGATAAAATAATACCAATAGATGAGTCTGGTTACATATATGATGGATTTGGATTTTTATCTGGATTAAATGCAAAAGAAGTTGAGACTATAGTATTTGAAGAATTAGAGAAGAGAGGGAAATTATTCTTTACTCATGATTATAAACATTCATATCCATATTGTTGGAGATGTAAGCAAGATATAATGTTTAGACTTGTTAAAGAGTGGGCAATAGATGTTGATCCAGTAAGAGAAAGATTAATAGAAAATGCTAAAAAAGTAAAATATACTCCAGAATATCAAGAAAAGAGAATGTTAGATTGGTTAACTAATATGGGTTCTTGGAATATATCAAGAAGAAGATTTTATGGGTTACCATTACCATTTTATAAATGTGAATGTGGTCATTTAACTGTTGTAGGTTCTAAAGAAGAATTAAAAGAATTAGCAGTTAATCCAGATGTTGTAGATAATCTACAAGAATTACATAGACCATTTATAGATGAAGTAAAGATAAAATGTCCTAAATGTAATAGAGAAGTATCAAGAGTAGAACAAGTTGGAGATGTTTGGTTGGATGCTGGAATAGTTCCATATTCAACTTTAAAATATTTTGAAGATAAAGAATATTGGAAGGAATATTTCCCTGCAGAATTGGTTGTAGAGGCAACTGAACAAATAAGATTATGGTTTTATTCAATGCTATTTATGTCAACTGTATTAGAAGATAAGATACCTTATGAACAATTAGGGACTTACGGAATGGTAGTTAAGGAAGATGGTTCTAAATTTAGTAAATCAAATAAGAATGATTTAACATTTGATGATGTTGTTAATATTCATGGTGCCGATTCTGTAAGATATAATTTTTTAGGAACTAATCGTGTTAATGATATAAGATTTGGATTTAAGATGTTGGAAGAATCTAAAAGAAGGTTGATGAATTTCTATAACATAGCATCATTCTTTGATTTATATTATGATATAGATAAACCTGACTTGATTAAGAATTATGAGGTATATGGAGTTAGCGATAAGTGGTTAGATAATAGAACTAATAAATTTGTGTGTGATGCTACTAGTTTTTATGAAAAACATGAACCAAATAATGTAGTTAAATTATTTGATGAATATGTAGATGAAGTATCTAATTGGTATATAAAGATAAATAGAAAAAAATTCTGGAAAAGTGATATGAATGCTGAAAAATATTCTGCATATCAATCATTATATAAATCACTTAAATCTATGCTTCAAGTTATGGCTCCTGTAATACCATATATGACAGATTATATATGGATAAATTTAGTAACAAAAGTTGAACCTGGTGAAGCAGAATCAGTACATTTATCAGATTTTCCAAAAGCAGAATCTTATGATCAAAAATTATTAGATGAAACTGACAAAGTTAGAAATATAGTTACACTTGGATTAAGAATAAAGAATGAAAATAATTTAAAATTAACACAACCTTTAAGTAAATTATATTTATGTGGATTTAAACATGTATCTTTAGATGAATATGAAGTTATATTGAAAGATGAATTAAACGTTAAGACAATAGAATATTTAGATAATAAAGATTCTTTATGTACTCCATATTTAACTCTTGATTTTAGTGTTGCTGGTATGACTTATAAAGAAAAAGTTAATCATGTTAAAGATTTATTATTAAATCTTAATGAAGATGAAATGAAAGAACTTTATACTAAATATAGCAATAATGAAACAATGGTACTAGGTGATATGGAACTAGTTCATGATACATTAAAAGTTGAATATAAGTATAATGATGGAATAAAGGTTGCTGAAGAAAATGATAAATTTGTTGCATTTGATATAACTATAGATGATAAATTATATGAAGAATTTATGTATAGAAAATTATTAAGACAATGTCAAGTAGCTAGAAAAGAAGCAAACTATGATGTAGTTGATAGAATAAAATTATCAGTTATAACTGAAGATGAAGAAGTTAAGAGTATGCTTAATAATTATCAAAAACAAATAGCAACTGAAACTTTATCAACTTTATCATTTGAAAAATTAGATAATCCAGATTATGAAAAAGAATTTGAATTATTAGATCATAAAGTTTTATTACAATTAAAAAAATAGGAAGGTGTTAAAATGATAGTAAATAGTTTTGATGATAAATCTCCATCAAAGATTAATCCAAAACCAAAAGAAAATAGATTGAAATGTGATGCTTGTATAGTTACATTTTCAAATATAATTGAAGACTATGTATTAAAAAATTATGATGTAGAACAATGTTCAACATTTAAAATGGTAACAGGAACTTTTCCAGTTTATAAAATAAATTATAATGGTAAAGTGTTTGCATTTTATAAAACATTTTTAGGTGCTCCTGCATCAGTAGGAATACTTGAAGATGTTACAGAAGTTATTGATACTAACAAGTTTGTTGTATTTGGTGGTTCTGGTTGTTTAGATAAAAATATAGCACATGGAAAAATAATGATACCTACTGAAAGCTATAGAGATGAGGGAACAAGTTATCATTATAAAGAAGCATCTGATTATATTACAAATACAAATTCGAATAAAGTTGCCGAGTTTATGGAATATAAAAAATTACCTTATGTTTTAGGTAAAAATTGGACAACAGATTCATTCTTTCGTGAAACCGAAAATAATATCGCTAAAAGAAAAGCAGATGGTTGTATATCTGTAGAAATGGAATGTTCTGCAATGCAAGCAGTATGTGATTTTAGAGAATTACAATTATTTTATTTCTTAACTAGTGGGGATTTGCTAGATGCTCCTGAATGGGATCAAAGACATAAAGAAGGAGAATATGCAGGAACACAGCATGATACAAGGCATTTTGATATTGCGATTGAATTAGCAGATTTTATTACTAAGTAATATTGTTTCATGTTTGCAAATTCCTGTAAAATATAGTATAATTTATTTAGTTAATTAAAAAGCGATTCATTCGAAGTAATTATTTTAATATTATTTAGAGAGAGTTTGTAGTTGGTGGAAACAAACAAAATTAAGATAATGAAATACAAGTGATGATTTTAAGTCGGTGAGACACCGTTATCAATAAGAGGTAATAAACTATTATTACAAATAAAGGTGGTACCACGAGCAATTCGTCCTTTTTGGATGTTTTGCTCGTTTTTATTTTAGGAGGTGATTTGTATGGATAGTGACTATTACTATTATTACTTTGATGATTGTAATTTAATTAACCATACAAAAGGAGAGATGAAATATGAATAATGAAAAAAATATTGATGTTATTGTAAGAAAAGCAGTACAAATTTATAGTGAAGATACACTAGTTAAAAAGTTAAAAAGTGGAAAGAAGTTAGTAATTAAATTTGGAGCAGATCCATCTAGACCTGATTTACATTTAGGTCATACTGTACCACTTAGAGTTTTAAAGATGCTACAAGATATGGGACATGAAGTAGTATTTGTTATAGGCGATTTTACAGCAATGATAGGTGATCCTACTGGTAAAAGCAAAACAAGACCACAACTTACATTTGAGCAGACAAGAAAAAGTGGTGAATCGTACTTTAAACAAGTTACTAAAATACTTGATAAAGATAAAACAAAGATTGTATATAATTCTGAATGGTTAAATAAAATGAATTTTAAAGATGTATTAGAATTGTCTGGAAAATATACAGTTGCTAGATTATTAGAAAGAGATGATTTTAGTAATAGATTTAATAATAAGACTCCTATAGGATTACATGAATTTATGTATCCTTTAATGCAAGGATATGATTCAGTAGCAATTCATGCCGATATTGAAATTGGTGGAACAGATCAAACATTTAATTTACTTGTTGGTAGAGATTTACAAAAAGATTATGGTCAAGAACCACAAGATGTTATTGTTTTCCCATTATTAGTTGGACTTGATGGAAAAGAAAAGATGAGTAAGTCATTAGATAATTATATCGGTATAGATGAAGAACCAGCAATTATGTTTGAAAAATCTATGAGAATACCTGATTCTTGTTTAGATGATTTCTTTAGACTTACAACAGATATAGATACAAATTTATATAAAGAATGGATCCATAATGATATAGTTGATGCTCATAGAAGATTTGCTAGAGAAATAATTAAAATGTACCATGGTGAAGAATTTATTAAAGATGCAGAAGATAAGTATAATGCAAAGGCTAATAAGACTTTATCAGACAATATAGATACAATTAATTTCAATGGAGAATTACCAATTACACTAATTGATTTATTATTTGATTTAAAAATAGTAGAATCAAAATCTGAAGCTAGAAGATTAATCGAACAGAATGGAATT
>CAMVNW010000035.1 GCA_947168965.1 uncultured Caryophanales bacterium | reverse complement strand
GATATTTCTTTTAGTTTAAGTGATCCTTCCATACATAGAGCGTAGTCGATTCCTCTTCCTATAAAGAATATATCGTCTCTTTCATATATTGAATTTGCGATTTCTTTATAGTTACAGTTATTTATTGTGTTTTCTATTTGTATTGGAAGTTCTTTTATTTCTTTTAGTATTTCTTTTAGTTCTTCTTTTTTAATTATATTTTTTTCTAGTGCTAAATTTAATGCGATTAGTCCAAATGTTGCGACTTGAGCAGAGTAGGCTTTTGTTGTTGCTACTGCTATTTCTGGACCTGCTTCTGTAATTAGTACATATTTTGCTTCTCTAGCTATTGTACTGTTATTAACATTTACTATTGCTAGTGTATCTATGTTATCGTTTTTAGCAATTCTAAGTGCTGCTAGTGTATCAGCTGTTTCTCCTGATTGTGATACTACTATTAGTAGTGTATTTTTATCATAGAAGTTCTTTTTATATCTATATTCACTTGCAATTTCTACTTCTACTGGAATATTGGCATATTCTTCTATTAGGTTTTTTCCAACTAGTCCTGTATGATATGCTGAACCACAGGCAACTATATGTATTTTATTATATTTTTTAAAGTCAGGCATTTCTTTTTTTAGACTTTCTATTTCGTTTTGAACATATTTATCTGTTGTGTTTTTAAATACTTTTGGTTGTTCATGTATTTCTTTTAACATATAGTGGTCATATCCACATTTATCTGATGTATATTCTCCTTTTGGAATGTCTTTGAACATTGGTTTTATTCCTTTTAAATCTTTATTATATAATTTTATTTCGTTATCTGATATTTCTGCTATTGTGTTTTCTTCTAGATATAAGATTTTATCTACATAATTTGATATGGCTAGTATGTCTGATGCGATTAGGTTTCCAATATTTCCTTTTCCTATTACTAGTGGACAGTCTTTTCTTATACTATAAAGATTATTATCGTTTTTAACTAGTATTCCTAGTGCGTATGCACCTTTTACTTTATCTATAAATTTTGATAATGCTTTTTTTATGTCTTTTTCTTGTTTGTAGTAATAGTCTATTAATGCACATGCTACTTCTGTATCTGTTTGTGATTTAAAACTATATCCTTTGCTTAGTAATTCTTCTTTTAATTCTTTATAATTTTCAATTATTCCGTTATGTACTATAGTTATGTCTCCTACTTGATGTGGGTGTGAGTTTGTTTCATTTGGCTCACCATGTGTTGCCCATCTTGTATGTCCAATTCCAAGTGATGTTGTTTTATTGTCTAGTTTTTCTTCTAGATTTTTGATTTTTCCTGTTGCTTTTGTAATTGTTATATTATTATTTTCTTTTAGTGCGATTCCTGCTGAATCGTATCCTCTATATTCTAATTTTTTTAATCCTTCTATTAAGATATTTTTGGAATCTTTTTTTAATCCATTATATCCTACTATTCCACACATATAATTCCTCCTATATAATTCTATGTGCTTGATATATTTTTGTTGTAATTTTGATTTTACTTTTTGTATATATCTAACGGTGCACAACCGTAGTAGCATCCGCCGAATTTTCGATAACTACTAACCTCGTCAACCTTTTTTGGTTCTGGCGCTAAATGAATTTTTTACCTCCTAATTATTATTCATCTTACTTTAATTATATTAAATTTTGAATTTTTTTACAATAATTGTGTAAAGTTCAATTAAAAATATTCAAAAATTGTAAATATGTGTTTTTAATTATGAGATAATTATTATAGTAAAGGAGGTAGTTTTATGAATAATCGAAGATATTCAGATGATGAAATTGAAATTATTGAAATTGATGATTATGATATAGAAATCATTGAGATAGACGATGATGTTATTTCTAAATTACCTTCTTGTGATAGTAAGATAAGTGAAAGCTTTTTAAGTAAGATTAGAAAGTCTTTATCTGGACATAAAGTTGCTGTAATTACTACATGCGCTGTTACATTGGTTGTTACTTTAACTGGTGTATTTTTATTAAATAATAAGTCTGTTAAGGGAACTTCTTGGAGTAGTCAATCTAATATAGTATATAATTCTGTTAATGATAATATTTCTATGGAGTTGAATGATTCTTCTTATAATTCTGTAGCTGTTAATGGTACATATGAAGAGAAGGGTGCAAGTGTTTTTATTGATGGAGTTGACTATAGCGATGATATTATTATTGATTCTTCAAATGTAGATACTACTCATGTTGGTACTTATCGTGTAAGTTATACTTATGCTTCTAATATGAATCAAGTTAAAACATTATATAGAACTATTAATGTTGTTGATACTGAAGCTCCTGTTATTACTTTATTAGGATCAAAGGTTTATACTATGCTTGTTAATGATAATTATGATGAAGCAGGTGTAATAGTTAGTGACAATTCTAATGAAAATTTACTTGAAAATGTTGTTATACAAAATAATGTAGATGTTACAACTCCTGGAGTTTATAGTATTAATTATACTGTTAGTGATAGTAGTGGAAATAGTTCTAGTGTAAGCCGTACTGTTGTTGTTAAGTATAGTTATGCTAGTAATTCTAATAGTATTTTAACAAATAGTTTTACTGAAAATGGTATTTATTTTACTGGAATGACTACTGGTAATTTTAATAATCAAATGCTTTTAAAAAATAAGGATACAGGTAGTGAAAGTATTATTGATGTAATATCTACTGGTTATAATTATTATAAGTTATCTCTTGATGTTACTAATTTTTCTAATGGTACTTATGAATTTTATTTGATTGGTGATAGTTTAGATCCATTAATTAGTAATTTAACTTGTTATAATAGAATTGTAAGAGCTCATATAGGAAATAAATTGGTTACTATGAATTATGATAAAAATATTGTTAATATGACTATTGAAGATTTTGAGTATCAATATGATGTTGTTATTGATCCTGGACATGGTGGTTCTGATTTTGGTGCTACAAATGGTTCTTATTGGGAAAAATCTATAAATCTTGATTTATCGTTGTATGAGAAAAAACGTTTTGAAGATCATGGATTAAGAGTTTTGATGCTTCGTGATACTGATGATAATTATGGTATTACTATGGGAGATACTGATAGGGATATTGTTGAACAAAAAGGTTACGCTGTTGGATATTATGGCGCTGTATCAAGAATTGTTTATAGTAACCATCATAATAGTTCAAAAAATACTGGTTCGGCTGGATGGGAAATTTTAGTTCCTGCAGGTGCTAGTTATGATGATTTGTCTGTTCAACATAAAATATCTGATGCATGGTCAAATATGTATTATGGTGTTAATGATCCTTATGCAAGAATTTATACTAGGGATTATGAAACAAGTGAAGCAAGTAGTAAGGTAAATGGTGAGGTATATAGCTTTGAGGATTATTATGCAGTTATAAGAATTCCTAATAGATTATTTGGTGTTCAAAATGTTTTATATGAGGGTGCTTATATTAATAATACTAATGATATGTATTGGTATTATACTCTTGAAAATTATAAAATGCTTAGTGAGGCTAAGATTAAGGCATATGTTGAATCTATAGGTGTTGAATATATTGCACCATAAATCTTGCAAAAAACTTAGGTTTTTGTTATACTAACTATGTATTTATATGGAGGGATATTATGGATAATGAAGAAAAAAAAGATATCCAAGAACAGAATGAAGAAGAGGTTGTTTCTGAAGAAGAATCAGATGATTTAGGTTACGAAAGTTTTACATATACTATTGATAATAATAACGTTAATGGTGATTATAATAAGAATAAATATGACGATTCTAAATCATTTATGTACATTTTAATTGGTATTGTAATATTAGTATTTATTATTATGTTATTAGTTTTTTTTGCTAATGGTGGCAAGGATAAGAATATGGGATATTCTGGTATTGAGTCACGTATGGTTAGTGGTGCAAAGAAATATTATGATAAATATCCTGATAAGCTTCCTATTCAAGATGGATCTAGTATTACTATTTCTTCTGATACATTGATTGAGAATAGTTATTTAAAACCTTTTTCTGAAATGGTTGATGAAGGTGTTTCTTGTTCAGGAAATGTAAGTGTATTTAATATTAATGGAAATTATTCATATTTTCCTTATTTAAAATGTGATGGAGAATATGAAAGTATAAAATTATCAAAAAAAATTGTTGATGAAGCTGTTGTTTCTTCTGGTGATGGTTTATATTCAGTAGGGGATCATTATATTTTTAGAGGTGAATATCCTAATAATTATGTTAAATTTAATAATAGTTTATGGAGAATTTTAGGAATTAATAGTGACGGAAGTATTAAATTACTTTATGCTGATAAATCTAAGGAAAAGAATGTTTGGGATGATAGATATAATTCTTCTAAAGATGCTTATTCTGGAATTAATGATTTTAGAGTAAGTAGATTACTAGAGTATTTAGAAAAAGTATATACTGAATATACTTATGTTGATAAAAAAAATGTAGGATTACTTGTTAAACATGATTGGTGTATTGGCAAGATTTCTGAATCTGATCAACCAATAGCTAATTTGAATTTATGTAGTGATGTATATAATGATTTATATATTGGTACTGTGCAGGTTGATGATGTTTTAGTTCCAAGCCTTGATTCAAATTGTTCTAATTTATATGATGTTGATTGTACAAATTATAACTATTTATTTTCAATTAATACTGGATGGACACTTAATGCTAGTAGTGATAGATCATATATAGTTTTTAATTCAAATGGTGGGGTTATTTCGTTCAAGAATGCTTCTACAGATAGTTATGTAAGACCTGTTATTAATATTAATAATAATGTTTTATATAGTCGTGGAAGTGGAACTGCTGAAGATCCATATTTGATTGGTGATTAAAAACACTTTTTATAGTGTTTTTAACTTTGTTGTATAGAGGAGATGTTAAAATGTTAATACTTGCTAAATCGTTATTGGCTTTAATGGTATCGTTCTTTATTTCTGTTGTTTTTGGTCTTATTGCGATTCCATTACTTAGAAGATTAAAAGTAAAACAAAGGATAAGTATTTTTTTGAGTAAATTACATAATCAAAAGAATGGTGTTCCTACAATGGGAGGAATTATATTTATTATTCCTACTATTGTTTCTATTGTTATTTTGATATTATTAGGTAAATTAGAGTTTTCTAACAACTTGTTTTTAATCTTGTTTGTGTTTGTTAGTTATGCTCTTTTAGGTTTTACTGATGATTATTTAATTATAAAGAGAAATAATAATAAGGGTTTGACTGAATTTCAAAAATTATTAGGACAAACTATAATTGCTTTTATATTTTTTGTAATTTTTATGAAGAGTGGTAGAGAACCAATTCTAGATATTCATTCTCTTGGAATTACTATTAATATGGGGTGGTTTTATGGTTTCTTCTTATTATTTATATTAGTTGCTTCAAGTAATGCTGTTAATTTAACTGATGGCTTGGACGGTCTTGCTGGTGGTTTATCTGTTATTGCATTTTTAGCTTTTGGTATTATAAGTTTTGGTTCTACATGGATTGCTGGTAGTGAGGAAATAGGTATATTTTGTTTTATATTAGTTGGAGCATTACTCGGTTTCTTAGTTTATAATGGCCATCCGGCAAAAGTTATTATGGGGGATACTGGAAGTCTTAGTTTAGGAGCTACTTTGGCTGCTGTATCAATTATTACTAATCATGAAATATCATTAATTGTAGTTGCAGGAGTATTTGTTATTGAAACTCTTTCTGTTATGATTCAAGTATTTTCTGTTAAAACATTTCATAAAAGAGTATTTTTGATGACTCCACTTCATCATCATTTTGAAAAACTTGGATGGGATGAAACAGATATTGTAAGATTATTTTATGTTTTCGGTATGCTTTTAGGTATGGGGGCAGTCATATATGGAGTTTGGATTTAGGTTCAAACTTTTTTTGTTATATTTTGGATTGTGAAAATTGTCATAAATAGTAGATAAAAGTAAAATTTTTTGATATAATTATTTAAGGTATTGGAGGACAATATGGATAGAGAAATTATTAATGTTTTCAATGATTATAAAAAAAGAGTAGATGATTTGTGGAGGTTACTTTGAACCCGAAAAAAAATTAGCTAGGAAAAGTGAGCTTGAGTCTCTTATGAATTCTCCTAATTTTTGGGATGATAAGAAAAATAGTGAATCTGTTATAGAGGAACTTAATAGTATCAAAAATGTTTTAGAAAACTGTGATAGTTTAAAAAATAAAATAGATAGTGATATTGAATTGATTGATATGATGGATGATTCTGATCAAGAATTTATTAATTTAATTAATGAGGATGTTTTATTAATTGACTCTGAGTTATCTAAATTAGAAAATCTTCTTGTTTTAAATGGCCCTTATGATAGTGGGTCTGCAATTTTAGAAATACATCCTGGTGCTGGTGGAACTGAAAGTTGTGATTGGGCAAATATGCTTTATAGAATGTATACTAGATGGTGTGCTAATAAAGGTTATAAAGTTGATGTAATTGATTATCAAGCAGGTGAGGTAGCAGGTATAAAAAGTGTTTCTATGCTTGTTAAGGGAATGTATTCATATGGATATTTAAAATGTGAAAAAGGTGTTCATAGATTAATACGTATTTCTCCTTTTGATAGTGGTGCTAGACGTCATACTTCTTTTGCTTCTGTTGATGTTATGCCTTATTTTGGTGATCAAGATGTTAATGTTGAAATTAATCCTAACGATTTAAGAATTGATATTTACAGAAGTAGTGGTAATGGTGGTCAAGGTGTTAATACAACTGACAGTGCTGTTCGTATTTTGCATATTCCTACTAAGATTATGGTTACATGCCAAGATGAGAGAAGCCAAATTATGAATAAGGAAAAGGCAATGAAAGTTCTTAAGAGTAAGTTATATCAGTTAGAGCTTGAAAAAAGGGATGCTGAATTAAAAGAAATTCAAGGCGTTCAAAAGGAAATAAATTTTGGATCGCAAGTTAGAAGTTATATAATGCATCCATATTCTATGGTTAAGGATCATAGAACTAATACTGAAACAAGTAATGTTAACAAGGTTCTTGATGGTGATATTGATTTATTTATAAATGATGTATTAAAGGGTGATATTCATGGATAGTGTAATTAGAGAAATATATAAAAAGGATCGATTAGTTAGATATGCTTTTTTTCTACTAGGTATGCTTATTATTTCTTTGTCTTATAACGTTTTTGTTTTACCGAATGATATTGTTTATGGTGTTGGTGGATTAGGTGTTATTTTTTATAGAACTATGGGGATTGATCCTTCAATTGTTATTATGATTGGATCTGTTTTATTACTTATCTTAAGTTATTTTCTTTTAGGATGGGAAGCAACTCGTAATTCAATTATTGGTTCTTTGTTGTATCCTGTTTTTGTAAAAATTACAGTTCCTTTATCAGGATATTTTGATTTTGGTACTACTGAGACTATTGTTACTGTTATATGTGGTTCTGTATTGAGTGGATTTGGTTTAGGACTTGTATTTAAGTCTGGGTTTACTACCGGCGGTACTGATATTTTAAATCAAATAGTTTCAAAATATTTTAAAGTTTCCATTGGAAAGGCTATGTTATTTACTGATGGAATTATTATTGCGATTGCGCTTTTTGTATTTGGATTTCAAAAGTTCATTTATTCAATTATAAACATGTATATTATAGGCGTTATTACTGATAAAGTTATTTTAGGTATTTCTGAATCAAAGTGTTTTTATATTATCACTGCTCATGAAACTGAGATTAAGAAATATATTTTGAATAATTTAAGTCATGGTGTTACTGTTTTAGATGCTCGTGGAGGATATACTGGTAATGTTATGAAAGTTATTATGTGTATTATTCCTACTAAGGAATATTTTAAGGCTAAGGAAGGGATTCGATCAATAGATCCTAATGCATTCTTTTTAGTAACGGATGCATATGAAGTTTCAGGGGAAAAGTAAGAGAGGTGTTTTATGGATTTAATAAGAATTAGGAATGCAAAAAAAACTTATAAAAATGGTGTAACTGCCATTCAAGATTTAGATTTGGATATTAAAAAAGGTGAATTTGTTTTTGTAATTGGTTCTACCGGATGTGGTAAAAGTACTTTAATTAAGATGCTTTATCGTGAAGAAAAACCAACGAGTGGTAAGATTATTGTTGGTGGTATTAATGTTGGTAAACTTAGAAATTCTAAGGTTTATAAGTTAAGAAGAAAAATTGGTGTTGTTTTCCAAGACTTTAAATTATTACCAAAATTAACTGTTTATGAGAATGTTGCTTTTGCTCTTGAAATTTTTGGTTTACCAAAATATGAAATTCATGAGAAGGTTGTCAAAGTTTTAGATTTAGTTGGTCTTAAGAACAAAGCTAAACAATATCCTACACATCTATCAGGTGGTGAACAACAACGTGTTGCTATTGCTCGTGCTATTGTAAATGGTCCAAAGTTATTAATTTGTGACGAACCTACTGGAAATTTGGATGAAGTTACTAGTATGGAAATCATGAAGGTTCTTGAAGAGATTAATAAATTAGGTACTACTATTATAATGGTTACTCATGATACTGAAATTGTTAATAAGATGAAGAAAAGAGTTATTTTACTTGATACTGGTAGGGTATTAAAGGATTTTGCGGAAGGAGAGTATGTTCATGAAAGCAATTAGAATTATTTTAAGAAGTATAAGAGATTCTTTTAAAAGTGTTTTTAGAAATTTTTCTCTTTCTTTGGCTTCTGTGTCTTGTATAACTATTACATTAATTGTTGTTGCTCTTGCTATTGTTTTATCTCAAAATGTTAATAATTTTGCTTCTTTAGTTGAAGGTGATGTTACTATTGTTGCTTTTTTGGAGCGTGATGTAACAGAAGATGAAACTGATGATATAAGTAGTCAAATTAATAATTTACCTTATATTGAAAGTGTTGTTTATAAATCTAAAATGGAATTATCTAAGGAAATGATGGATTCAAGTGATGTATTTACTAGTGTTATGAAGGATTGGGATGATAGTAATACTCCTATTCAAGCTACTTTTCAAATTAAGGTAAAAGATATTAATGAGATTAAATATGTTGCTGATGAAATATCTAAGATGGATGGTGTAGATATTGTTAAATATGGAGAAGGAATGGTTGAACAATTAGTTTCTTTATTCGATATGGTTCGTAAAATTAGTATCGGTATGGTTATTGCTTTAATAATTGTTACTGCATTTTTAATTACTAATACTATTAAGATTACTATTTTTTCTCGTAAAAGAGAAATTGAAATTATGAGACTTGTTGGTGCTTCTAATATTAATATTAAGATACCATTTATTCTTGAAGGTTTATTCTTAGGAATTATGGGTTCTATTATTCCAATTATTTTAACTATTTTCGGATATGTTAAACTTTATGAGAAATTTGATGGACAGTTATTTTCTCCATTTATTAAGTTAATTGTACCTGAACCATTTATTTATTTAATTTCTTTGGTATTAATTGCAATTGGTATTTTAGTAGGTATGTTTGGTAGTTATACTGCTGTTAGAAAGCATTTAAAGATATAATTTTATATCTTTTTTTTTTGCAAAAAAAAGAAGCTTATTCAGCTTCGTTGTATTTAGCAATAATTGCTTCTTCGAACATTGCTCTAGTTTCAGAGTTTAGTGGATGACAAATATCTTTGTATTTTACTTCTCCTTCTTCTCCTTCAACTTTTCTACTTGGCATTGCGATGAATAGTTTTTCATCACCTTCGATAATTCTGATGTCATTTATAAGAAAGCAATCGTCAATTGTAACTCTTGCGAATCCTCTTATTCTAGAACCTTCCTTTGTTTTTTTTGTAACGTCTACTTGTGTAATTTTCAAGTTAATCTCTCCCTTCAGTTATTGTATTACATGTTAAGTATATAATATTTTAAAATAAAAATCAATACTTAATAATCTATTTTTATTGTTTTTGTCATTACATCTGTATATGAAAATGATTTTATTTCTGTATTATTTTTTTTATTTGTTTCAACTATAAATATATTTTTATATGTTTCTTTTATTCTTACGTTGTATTTTTCTATTCTATTTCTTCCTATGTTACATTTTATTGTTACTTCATTTCCAATGTTTTCATTTACTTTTTTTTTAATTTCTTGTAATGTCATTTTTCTCCTTATCTAGGGTATCCCATATACATTGTTCCT
>CAMVNW010000034.1 GCA_947168965.1 uncultured Caryophanales bacterium | reverse complement strand
ACAAAAAGAAAAAAGAGGAGTAAGTGAAATAGTTCCATTCTGGATGAATTCAAATTGTATACAATGTAATATGTGCGCAACAGTTTGTCCACACGGAGTAATAAGACCATATATATTATCTGAGGAAGAATATAATAATGCTCCTGATTATGTAAAAGAAAGATGTATCAAAGAAATAACAAAACAAGGATATTACATACTAGGAATATCAGTAAAAGATTGTACAGGATGTGGACTATGCGTTAAATCATGCCCTGGAAAAATGGGAACAAAAGCATTAGAACTAGATAAATTAGAAATTAGAGAAAATGAACAAAAAATATATGACTATTTAAGTAAAAATATAAAAGAAAAACCACAAAAAATAGAAAACTTAAAAACAATTCAATTTAAAAATCCAAAATTCCAATTCCACGGAGCATGCGCAGGATGTGGAGAAACATCATACATAAAAATATTAACTCAAATGTTTGGAGATAATCTATTAATCGCAAACGCAACAGGATGCTCTTCAATTTATGGTGGATCACTACCATCAACTCCATATACTATCCCTTGGGCAAACTCATTATTTGAAGATAATGCAGAATTTGGATATGGAATATTAAATGCAACAAACTTCAAAAGAAATAAAATAAAAGAAATCATGGAAAATAATTTAAATAATGAAAATAAAGAATTATTTGATAAGTGGTTAAATAACTATGATAACTATGAGAAAACATTAGAAGTATATGAAAACTTAAACTATGATACATGTCCAAAAGAATTAACAGACCTAAAAGAATACATAACAAAAAGAATAGTTTATACAATAGGTGGAGATGGATGGGCATATGATATTGGATTCGGTGGAATAGATCATGTACTATCAACAAACGATAATGTAAATATATTGGTACTAGATACACAAATATATTCAAATACCGGAGGACAATCATCAAAATCATCACAAATTGGTTCAATTGCATCATTCACAACAAATGGAAAACATAACGCTAAAAAAGATCTAGCACGAATCGCACTATCATATCCACATGCTTATGTTGCTCAGGTATCGTTAGGAGCAAACCCAAACCAATTAATAAAAGTATTCAAAGAAGCTACAAACTATAATGGACCATCAATAATAATTGCTTATGCACCATGTATCTCACATGGAATAAAAGGTGGAATGTCAAACACAATAGAAATGGAAAAATTGGCAACATCAAGTGGATACTTCCCAATATTCCATTATAATCCAACAGAACAAAAATTCTACCTAGATAGTAAAAATGTAGACTTCGATAAATATGACGAATTCCTACAAAGTCAAACAAGATACAACATGCTAGAAAAAATAAATCCAAATGAAGCACAAGAACTATTAAAACAAAATAAAGAAAACGCAATAAAAAGATATGAGTACTATAAAAGTTTAGAAGAGACTACAGAAACGTAGTTTCTTTTTTATCTACAAAAAAAAATAAAAATGTGTTATACTTGTATTAAAGTAGAGTGATGATATGAAAAAACTATATTTAATACTATCAATTATATTAATAACTACATTAGTATTTTGTATAACATATTTCTTAAAGCAAAATACAAGAATACTAGAAAAATCAAAAAGACTAGATCAAATAATAGTTTTAAAACAAAAAATAAATAGAGAATATATATATTTAGTAAAAGAAACAGAAAATAAAAACATAAAACAAGAACTAAAAGAAAAACAAGAAGAAATAGATAAAAAAACACAAAACATAGAGAACCTACAAAATACAGTAAATGAATTAAATGAAAAAAACATAAATATAAAAGAAGAAATCGAAAGAAAACAAGAAGAACTAAACGAAATTCTAGAAGAACAAAGAAGAATATATCAACAAAGATTAGAAGAATCAACAGTAAAAATAGAAAGTGAAATAACATATTCACAATTTCCAAACTATCCAACAGGTTGTGAGTCAATCGCACTATATATTTTGTTAAAATATAATGGTATCGAAACATCACCAGATGAAATAATAAATAGATTAAAAAAAGGTGATCTACCATATAAAATAGAAGACGAAATGTATGGAGGTAATCCAGAATTAGAATTTGTGGGAGATCCTAGAAATGACTACTCATATGGTGTATATAATACGCCAATAGCTGAAGTTGCGAGTACATTTAAAGATGGCGTTCAAAATAATGAAGGATTAGAATTAGAAGAAATATTTGATATAGTAAAAGAAAATAGACCTGTAATGGTATGGACAACAATAGGTAATATAAGTTCAAGAATATCAGAAATGTGGATATATAAAGATACTGAAGAAAGAATATATTGGAAAGAAAACGAACACGCAGTAGTAATAATTGGATATAACGACGAACAAGTTATAGTTTCAGATCCATACACAGGAAGAATTATGAGATACAATAGAGAAACATTTAAAGATAACTATAACTATATGGGAAAGAGGGCTGTATACTATTAAAAAGGTAATCATTATAATTATAATAATACTAATAAGTATATTAGAATGCACAATATATATAAAAGAAAAAAATTATAAAAAACAACAATTATTAGAAACAACAATAAAAGATATAGAAGAAAAAGAAAGAAAAATAAATATATACAAAGAACAATTAGAAAAATATAAAGAATTAAACCAACAAAGTGATGCACAAGATTCAAGAATAACAGAATTAGAAACAATAATACAAGAATTGAATAAAGAACTAGAAGAAAATCAAAACACACTAGAAAATATAGAAGAACAATTATAAAAAAACATTTGAAAAAATAAAAAAACTTTGTTATAATTTTATAGTCAAAAACACAAAATAATGTGTTTTTTTGAGTGAAAGGAAGTTAAAAATGAAAGAAAATATATTAGGAACAGAAAAGATAAGCAAACTGATGCTTAAATTCTCAATTCCGTGTATAATATCTCTACTTGTAAACTCACTATACAATATAGTAGATCAAATATTTATAGGATGGGGAGTAGGGTACTTAGGAAATGGAGCAACTAACGTAGTATTTCCTATAACAATGATAACACTCGCATTTTCATTAATGTTAGGAGATGGAGCAGGAGCATTCTTAAGTATAAAACTAGGAGAAAAAAAGAAAGAAGAAGCAAGTATAGGTGTAGGGAATGCAATAACATTAGCAGTAATAATTTCAATAATGTTATGTATATTATCACTGATATCTATGCCTAAACTATTAAGTATTTTTGGAGCAACAGAAGAACTGTTACCATACGCAAAAAGCTATGGATATATAATCGCAATAGGAGTTCCATTCATGATGATAGGAACAACACTAAATAGTATAATTAGATCAGACGGAAATCCAGCATATGCAATGAAAACAATGGTAATAGGTGCAGTATTAAATACAATACTAGACCCAATATTTATATTCATATTTAAATGGGGAGTAACTGGAGCAGCACTAGCAACAATAATAAGTCAAATACTAACATTTATATTAAATGTATTATATCTAAAAAAAATAAAATCAATCAAAATAAATAAAAACTCATTTAAATTAAAAAGAGAAGCATCAAAAAAAGTTTCATTACTAGGAATAAGTAGTTTTATAACACAAATGAGCTTTGTACTTGTAATAACAGTTGAAAATAACATGCTAAAAAAATATGGAGTATCATCAAAATTTGGACCAAATATTCCAATAACAGTACTTGGAATAGTAATGAAAATAAGTCAAATATTAAATAGTATCATAGTAGGACTAGCAGTGGGAGCCCAACCAATACTTGGATATAACTATGGAGCTGAAAAATATGATAGAGTTAAAGATACATTAAAAACTACACTAAAAGTAAGTTTAATAATAAGCACAGTAGCATTCATACTATTCCAGACAATACCAGACAAATTAATAGGATTATTTGGTAGTGGCGATGAATTATATATAGAATTTGCATGCATGTCATTTAGAATATATTTAATGCTTGTAATATTTAATGGAGTACAAGTGCCATCAGGAATATTCTTTCAAGCAATAGGATCAGCAGTAAAAAGTGCCATTCTATCCCTTTCAAGACAAATACTATTCCTTATACCAGCAATGTTAATACTAGGGAAAATATTTGGATTAAAAGGAGTATTATATGGAGGACCAGTAGCAGACTCACTTGCATTCATATTATCAGTAGTATTAATAGTTCATGAATTAAAAACAATGAATAATAAAAAACCAGAATTATTAGAACAACAACAAGAAATTAATATAGGAAATAATAAAAAGAATATAGTAATAACAATATCAAGAGAATATGGTAGTGGAGGAAGATATATAGGAGAATTAGTAGCAAAAAAACTAGGAATAAAACTATATGATAAAGAAATAATAACAAAACTATCAGAAAGCACAGGATTATCAGAAGAATACATAAAAGAACATGAACAAAAAACAAACATACTAGATAATCTAAATAATGGATACTACTATAACTTGAATAACAATGACGAACTATTTATTAAAGAATCAAATTTAATAAAAGAACTAGCTCAAGAACCATGCGTAATAGTAGGTAGATGCGCAGACTATATATTAAAAGATAAAAAAAACATAACAAAAATATTCATTTATAATAATATGAAAAATAAAATAAAAAGAGCTACTAAATACTATGGATTAGATAAGGAAAAAGCAGAAAAAGAAATAAACAAAATAAACAAATTAAGAAGTAACCATTATAAACACTACACAGGGAAAAATTGGAATGATCCAGAAAATTATGATTTATGCATAAATAGTGACACACTTGGAGTAGAAGATACCGCTGAAATGATTTGTAAATTAATTAATAAATAGTACACATTCTGTGTGCTTTTTGTTATAATATAATCATAAAACTCTATACAATAAAATAGGAGGAATTATGGATAGATTTAAAAGTGCAAGAAGAGCAAGTACACTTGGAATAATAGGAAACATTTTTTTACTTATTATAAAAGGAACTATCGGATTAATAACAAAATCACAAGCAATGATAGCAGACTCACTAAATAGTGCGGGAGATATATTCTCATCACTTATGACATACATAGGAAACAAAATTGCGTCCCTTCCTAAAGACGAAGATCATAATTTAGGTCATGGGAAAGCAGAATACATATACTCAATGCTTATAAGTATAATAATGATACTTATGGCTTTATTAATAATAAAAGAAGGCGTAGAAACATTACTAAAAAATAAAACGTACACATATTCGGTATGGCTTATAATTATAAGTATAATAACAATAATAACTAAACTATCCTTATATATTTATACAAATAAAATAGGAAAAAAATACAACAATCTTTTAGTAAAAGCAAATGCAAAAGACCATATAAATGATTGCCTACTAACAACATGTACATTAATATCATGTATACTCGCAAAATATAATATATTTATATTTGATGGAATAGTAGGAGTAATAATAGGACTATGGATACTTGTAACAGGATTAAAAATATTTAAAGAATCATATGACGTATTAATGGATAAAGCAATATCGAATGAAACAAAAAAAGAAGTATATGAAATAATAAAAAAACATAAAGAAATAAAAAGAATAAATCACTTTAACTCAACACCAATTGGATACTTATACCAAATTTCATTTACAATATTTGTAGATGGGAATTTAACAACATTCGAAAGTCACGAAATAGCAGATAAATTAGAAAAAGAAATAACAAAAAAAATAGATGAAATCTACTTAACAGTAATACACGTAAATCCAATAAATGTCACAAGTAATAATAGAGAAACTAAATAAACTAAGTAAATCAAAATTCAGAAGTAGTTTTCATCTAAAAACAAAAGAAATAGAATATATTGATAAACTAGGATTAGAAGAAATAAAAAAACAAGCATACGAAATAATAAATAAAAGATTAAAACCAGAAATAATAGAAAACGATGGAAAACAAACACCAATGAAAAATCATCCAGTATTTATTGGACAGCACGCAACCGCAACATGTTGTAGAGGTTGTCTCTATAAATGGCACCATATAAAAAAGAATAAAGAACTAACAGAACACGAAATAGATTTTATAACTTCGCTTATAATAGAATGGATCAGGAGGGAATATGAACGAAATAAAATGTCCTAAATGTGGGACAATGTTTAAAATAAACGAAACAGACTATGAAAATATTACAAAACAAATAAGAGATAAAGAATTTGAGAAAGAATTAAATAGAATACATGAAGAACATAAAAAAGACTTAGATAATCAAATAAAGCTGGCTGAAATAAGTACAGAAAAACATTTAAAAGAATTAATTAATCAAAAAGAATTAGAAATAACTTCATTAAAAAGCAAAATAGAACTTGAAAAAAAAGAAAAAGAAATAGAAATTAATAAAGAAAAACAAAATTTAGAAAAAGAAATACAAGAACTAAACAACAAACTAGAATTATCAAAAAATGAATATATAATAAAAGAAAAAAATATAAAAGAAACATATGAAGAAAAAATAAAATCAAGAGATGAACAAATTGAATACTATAAAGACTTTAAAGCAAAACAATCAACAAAAATGATAGGTGAGTCTCTTGAACAACATTGTAATAATGAATTTAATAAACTAAGACCATTATTTAAAAATTCATACTTTGAAAAAGATAATGACGCAAAAACTGGATCAAAAGGAGACTTTATATTTAGAGACTTTGATGATGAGAAAACAGAAATAGTATCAATAATGTTTGAAATGAAAAATGAAGCAGATAAAACAGAAAAGAAACACAAAAATGAAGATTTTCTAAAAGAACTAGATAAAGATAGAAGAGAAAAAAACTGTGAATACGCAGTACTAGTATCACTTCTAGAAATAGATAATGATTATTATAATAATGGAATAGTAGACATGTCACATAAATATGAAAAAATGTACGTAATAAGACCACAATTTTTTATACCATTAATAACACTAATCCAATCTCTATCAAATAAATCTCTACAATATAAAAAAGCACTAGAAAAAGAAAAAAATCAAAACATAGACATATCCCACTTTGAAGAAAATATAAATAATTTTAAAGAATCATTTGGTAGAAATTATAGACTAGCAAGCGAAAAATTTAAAAAAGCTATTGAAGAAATAGATAAAACAATAGATCATTTACAAAAAACAAAAGAAGCACTTCTATCAAGTGAAAACAACTTAAGACTAGCTAATAATAAAGCAGACGATCTAACAATAAAAAAACTAACAAATAATAATGAAACAATGAAAAAAATGTTTGAAGAACAAAAGAACCATGAATAAACATGGTTCTTTATCGTTGTTGTATTTTAATTAACTTAGCGTGCATAACAACTTTACTAGTATCATTATAACATGTAGATAAAGTAAGAATTCTATCATCCTCTGAAACATTAGTATTAAAATCAAATTGACTTCTTTCTTTTAACATAGAAACAAAATCTAAAAAATTACCATCAAAATCAATAGCTAAATAATCACTAGTAGTAGGAATTTTATAAACACTAAATACCTGCCATAAAGTATTTTCAGTTTCAGTAGATAATCTAACAATATAATTATCACTATTATTTAACCAACCATTAGATAAAACATTTCTTAATGTACCAAACATTGTATTATCAAATCTACTATGAGCATATATAATAGTATTTTTGTCAGATAAAGAAGTACTATTTCTATAATCCATAAACACCCATCCAGCATCATTATAGCTTTTATCAAAAGAATGACTTAAATAAAAATCATTATCAATACTTTGAACAATAGGATAATTAATATTAGTACCACCAACATTAATCCATCCAACAGTATCAGGATTAATAGATTTCAATTCATTTAAATCAACACTCATCAAACTCATCTTTATAAAATCCCAGTAAGGATTATATGGATCAGGTTCTTCAGATAAAACTTCTCCTTCTTCTTCATCCTCTTCCTCAATTACAACAGAATCCATAATATAATCAATTTGTTCTTTTGATTCTTTAGAATCATCAACCCAATGAACAATCTTAAAAAGACTAAGTACAAAAGAAGAAAAAAGAACTAAAAGAACAGCATATAATACAAAGTTTTTAATATTAAATTTCATATAATCACCATAAAACATTATAACACATAATTAAAAGAAAAAAATAAATAATATTGATTTATGATAAAATTTAGTGTATATTGTTTTCTTGGGTAAAGGAGTAGATCAAATGAAAAAAACAAAAATAGTATGTAGTATGGGACCTGCAAGTATAAATGTAGAAACATTAACAAAAATGTTTGAAGCAGGAGCAAACGTAATAAGAATAAACTGTTCACATGCAGACGAAGAAAATAGATTTAAAACATTAGAGGTAGCCCATGAAGTAAGAAAAAATATAGGTGCCGAAATCGCAATAATGTATGATACAAAAGGACCAGAATTCAGAAATGATAAATTAGAAAATGATAAAATAGAACTAATAGAAGGAAATACTATTAAAGTAGTAAAAGAACATATTTTAGGAAATGAAAAAATGTTTTCTGTAAATCATCCAGAAGCATTAGATAGTATCAATGTCGGTAACGTAATATTACTAGAAAATGGATTAATGAAAATAGAAGTAATAGAAAAAACAAAAGATTATTTAGATTGTAAAATAATAAATGGAGGAGTACTTGGAAATAAAAAAAGTCTTTCAGTTCCAGGAGTAAACCTAAGTATTCCATTTATGTCAGAGACTGATAAAAAAGATATCGAATTTGCATGCGATAATGAAGGAGATTTCCTTGCAGCATCATTTGTAACATGTAAACAAGATATACTAGAAATAAAAGAAATAATAAAAAATAAAAAATCAAACATGAAAATAATTGCAAAAATAGAATCAGAAGAAGGAATAAAAAACATTGATGAAATATTAGAAGAAGCAGATGGAATAATGGTAGCTCGTGGCGACCTTGGAACAGAATGCCCAATGGAAAAAATACCATTCTATCAAAAATACTTAATCGATAGAGCAAGAGCACATGCTAAAAACGTAATAGTCGCAACAGAAATGTTAGAATCAATGAAAAATAGTAGCAGACCTACACGTGCTGAAATAACAGACGTAACACAAGCGGTATTAGATGGAACAGATGCAGTAATGTTATCAGGTGAAACTGCTGTAGGATCATTCCCAGTAGAAACAGTAAGAACAATGGCAGGAATCTGTGAAGAAGCAGAAAAACATAGTAAAATAAATAGAGATTATGATTTCGGAAGAAAAAACAATATATCAGAAATGATTGCATATTCAACAGTAGAAGCAGCAAACTCAATTGATGCAAAACTAATAATCGCATCAACACTATCAGGATATACTGCTAGAAAAGTATCAAACATGAAACCAAATTGTAGAATACTCGCTGCAACACCAAACGAACAAGTAGCAAGGTCACTTGGGCTTTGTTATGGAGTAGAAACATGTGTAGTTCCAGTATTTAAAACAACAGAAGAAATAGTAGAAGAAACAATAAAAATAGGAACACAAAAATATGATTTAAAAGAAAACGATAAAGTAGTAATAACAGGTGGATTTAGTAAAAGAGGACAAAAATCAAATACAAACGTAATGCAAATAGAAATAATATGAGATTTAATAAACTAATACCAGAATTAACAGTAACAAATATAGAAAAAAGTAGAATCTTTTACGAAAATCTAGGATTTAAAATAATGTACGAAAGAAAAGAAGATAAATTTATCTTCCTAGAATTAAACGAGAATCAAATAATGATACAAGAAGATAACGATGTATGGGAAACAGGTCCACTAGAATATCCATTCGGTAGAGGAATAAATATAAGTATGGAAGTAAAAGATGTAGAAGAAATAAAACAAAAACTTCTAAAAATAAACTATCCATTATTTCAAGATATAAAAGAATCAATATATAGAGTAAATGAAAAAGAATATATAGATAAAGAATTCTTAGTACAAGATCCAGATGGATACTTACTAAGATTTACACAAGAATAAAAGAAAGGAAAAACCTTTCTTTTATTTATTAAATAAATCCTTAGCTTTATCAAATAAAGATTTAGCGTTATCAACACTCATCTTAGCCTTAACACCTTCAACAACATTTTTAATAACATCGTCAGGTAAATCAACACCTAAAACCTTTTCAATAACAGAAATAGGGTTCTTCTTGAACTCATCAGCTAAGTTCTTGTCGCTAGTTAATTTATTAACTACTTCTTCAATTTTAGATTTAATTTCATCCATAATTATACCTCCTAAAATAATTATAAAAAAAACAAAAAAATATTTCAAGATATGATATAATAAAATTGGTGAAAATAATGA
>CAMVNW010000033.1 GCA_947168965.1 uncultured Caryophanales bacterium | reverse complement strand
ACTGATTTTTTCAAAATTAATAAGTGGATTCTTTTTTTCTATTTTTTTTCTTTTTGTTTTAAAAATTTTATGTGTACTTAATGATAAAACTGTTGATGTTCCTAATGATATTAGAAGTGCATTTATTATTTCTTGATCTAATATGTTATGGGTTAGAAACATTGTTCCAACCATAGTTATTACAGCTACTGCTATATGGCTATTGTTTTTGCAATTATTATATTCTATTATTGTTTCTTGAATATTTATTAGTTTTTCTAATCTTTTAGAAATTCTTTGTTGCTCTTTTTGTAATAATACTCTTTTGTGTTCTTGTTTTTGTAATTCTTGCTTTATTCTATATAGCTTGTCTTTCATTATAATTCCCCCAACTTGTAGTATATATTTATTTTTTTTATATGTCAAATTAAATAGTCTCTTTTATATACTGAAATTTCTTTTTTTGTATGTATTTTTATTTTTCCTTTTCCTATACATTTGATAAATCCAAGTCCATTTATCACTAAATCTTCATTATCGACACTTATTATTGTTTCTTCTTGATTTGATTCTATTTTTTTATAAAGTCTTTTTATATTCAATGAGTTTGACATATATATTACTATGTTTATGTTTTCTAATTCTATTATTGCATATTTATCAATTACTATATATTGTTTTCCTTTGATTTGATAACTTATTGGTTTTATTTCTTTTTTTGGTATAATTCTTTTTAATTCTTTTCCGTCTACAATATTATAAATGCTTTTGTCTATTAATACTCCTGGTGTATCAATAATGTTTATATCATCATTTAATTTTATGCTTATCTTATTAAGTGTTGTCGATGGCAATATGCTTGTTGTTATTTGTTCATTTAAATCTGAATAGTTATTGATTAGTTTATTTACCATTGTACTTTTTCCTGCATTTGTATATCCAACAACATATACATCTTTTGATTTTTTATATTTTTTTATTGATTCATATAATTCATCAAAATTATAATTTTTTAAACTACTTATTACTATTTCATCTATTGTATTTAATTTATATTTTTTTATATAATTCAATATTTTTTCATCTTTTACGCTTTTTGGAAGTATATCTCTTTTTGTTACTACAAGTAATATATCATTTGTAATATTTTCTTTTATTACATCTAGATTTTCATTAAGATTAAATATATCTATTACCAATACTACTAGATCTTTTGTTTTATTTATTTCTTTTAATATTTTTATAAAATCATTGTTACTTTTTACTACTTGTTTGTATTCTCCATAATTTCTTATTCTGAAGCATCTTTCGCAAAGTTTGTTTTCTATATTTGTAACGTAACCTATTTCATTTTTGTCATTTGTTTGGAGAGTGGCTCCACATCCTATGCATTTATTCATAATATTTTCCTCTATAGAAAAGTTCACGTTTAGATAGTTTTCTCATTATTATTTTTTCATATTTTCTTATTATGCGTGTTGTTAGTGCTTCTTTATTACTTATTGGATTTACAAGTATTGTTGTTATTCCTACTTTGTTTCCTCCTAATATATCAGTTATTATATTATCTCCAATAATAACTATTTCGCTTACCGTATATTTATATTCTTTTAGTATTACATCAAATTTTTTTCTCATAGGTTTTTTACAGTTAAATGCACAATCAACTTCTAATTCTTCTTTAAAAGGTTTTAATCTTGATTTGCCACTGTTAGAAAAAATTATTGTTTTAAATCCCATCTTTTTTAATTTAATAAATAGTTCTTTTATTTTTTTATTTGGCTTTTTTAGTGAAAGTGGCGCTAATGTATTATCTAAGTCAAATAATATACACTTTATTCCTCTTTCTTTTAATTTTTCATAATCTATGTAGTATATACTTTTTACATATATATCGGGTATATATTTTTCCATATTTCACCTCTTTTTTACACTAATAATTTTATCATATTCTATTGAAAAAATATATAACAAAAGAAAAATAAATCTAAAATAGATTTATTTTGTTTCAAAAAAATTCATATTTGTTTTAATTTCTTTATTAAGATATGATGTTAGTTCATTATTGTAGTTGATTATTTTAGGAATATTTAATTCAATTATATTCTTTGGTAGTCCTTCTTCTACTTTTACGTTTATCAACGCTTCACAAAAATTATTTATTGTAGCTTTTTTATTTGCTTTTTCTATTTTAACTTCTATTTCTTTTTGTGTTAAATCTTTGTTATTAAAGAATTGATATAGTGAAATTTTATCTATTAATTTTATTTCATTTAATGTTTTATTTCCACATAATACATCTATATCTTGTCTAAATCTTTCTCTAGGAAAGTATTCTTTTAATTTATTAATTGGTGTTAAAAATAAGCTATAAGCATAATCTTCTTTTATTGTACTTTCCCATGTTGGGTCCATAGAATATATGCAGTTAATATCATATTTTTCATCTACAATATGTACTATATTTCTTGTGTGTAATTGGTTGTTTTTTGTTATTAGTTTATATATTCCAGCTTGTATACCAAGTTCATTTAAAATTTGACTAATTAGCTTTGAATAACCAGAACAAACTAAATTATCTGTTGTGAATATTTTATGTAATTGTCTTCCATCCATAGAATAATTATCACTTGATTTTTTGTAGTTCATTTTTTTTATTTTGTCATATACATATAGAACTTTTTCAAAATTTGATAATTCTTTTTGTTTTATTTCATTTACTATTTTATCTATATTTTTTCTCATTATTATGAATTCATCTAATGTACAATCTGTTATTCCATCTTCATACCATATTTTTAATATTCTTTCTTCTTCTAATTTTTTTAGTTTTTCTATATCTTTTATTGTTTTATTTTCTATTATGCAGTTTATAAATGGTATTTTTTTATTTATCTTTGTTTCTATAGTATTTACTAATTCTAATATTTTATCTATATTTGTATCTTCTAATTTTATATTTAATATTTCAATATTCTTAATATATTTTAGTAATCTATTGAAATCGTCTTCTTCATTATATAAAGTATCATTTATAAAAAATAGATTAAATGGTAATGTAATACTTAATTGTTTTTTTGTTGAGGCTTCTATTTTTGTTAAATTAATTTTTTTAAATTTATCTGAAATAAATTGTATTTTCTTTTGCAATTTTATTTCTATTTCATTTTGATAGTCAAAGTCTTCCATATCATATACTTCTATTTTTTCAATGTTTGTATATACTAGAAAGTTATCATAATCTTTTTTTGTTAGTTTGTATTTTCCAAGTATTTTTATTTCTGTTTCTTCATTTATATTTTTTATATATTTTTCGTTAAAGTCTTCTTTTTTTACGTATAAAGGAGTTAATGTCATAGTATTATTTTCCATAAATCATTTCTCCTTTCTATATTTATTTTATCATGTATTTTTGTCATTATATGTAGATTGTTGTTTTTTTTGATGTAACTTTACATACGTGTTTACATTTTTTTATTTACATGTTATAATTTTTCAAAAAGAAGGGATGATTTTATGAATATTATTAAAACAAATGGAAAAGGTTCTTTAATTGTTATTTCTGGTCCTACTTGTGCAGGTAAAGGAACTATCTGCCGTGAGTTATTAAAGAAAAACAATAATATATGGCGTTCTATTTCATATACTTCTAGACCTATAAGAGGTAATGAGGTTGACGGAGTTGATTATTACTTTGTTACTAAGGAAGAGTTTGAAAAAAAGATTAATGATGGTGAGATGCTTGAATATGCTCAAGTTCATTATAACGATTATTATGGTACTCCTAAAAGTCACATTAAGGAAAAGTTAGATGCTGGTATTGATGTAATTCTTGAAATTGATATTCAAGGTGCGATTCAAATTAAGGAAAAAGTAAGTGAAGCTATATTTATTTTTATACTTGCTCCTTCAATGGAAGAAATAAAAAATCGTTTAATTAAGCGTGGATTTGAAAATAATGATCAAATGATTGAAAGATTTAAAACTGCTTATCGTGAAATCAATGAATTAACTAAGTACAATTATGTAGTCGTTAATGATGATTTAGATGATGCGGTTCGTAAAGTTGAATCAATTATTATTTCTGAAAAATGTAGAGTTGATAGAATTGAGGATGTTTATCTTTCTAATGAGGAAGAAGTAATTCATGAATTATTAGTTGATAAGGATTTAAAAAATGAAGAGATTGATATTTAGTCAATCTTTTTTTATGTTTAATTTTTATCATACTAATTCATATTCTCTTGCGACAATTCTTTCATCTGAGCAATATTTAATAACATATGCATTCTCTTGCTTGCAAATAATAATACCAACTGTATCATTTTCATCAATTGTTTTAATATTCTTATCTATATAATTCATATAAGTCATAATTTGACCAGTATGTTCTTTCTTTAATTCTGTTACTTTTAATTCTACGACCACATAGCATTTGTATTTAATATTATAAAGAAGTAAATCAATATAGTTATATCTATCATCTATCTTAATTTTATATTCATTTTTTATAAATGTAAAACCAGCACCTAATTCTTCTAAAAATGATGGTATATCTTCAAGTATCAATTTTTGCAATATTTTTTCTGAGAATATATCATACTTATTACTATTTTTAATCAAAATTGGATTCTTTACAAAGTCAACTACATTAGACTCATCTTGATTTATTATTTTATTTTTAGTAGTTTCTGGTAATCTTTCATACTCTTCAGACTTTATTTTTTCTCTTAATTGCCTAACTGACAAATTTTGTTGTTCACTAATTTTGATATAATATGTAATTTTATTAATATCATCAAATCTTAAAATTTCATCATAATGACTCCACGACAATTTTGCCGACAGCGTCGGCAATTTTCCTTCAGATACAAAATTATAGTACTTTAACATCCTATATAATAATCTAACACTATAATTTTTATTTAAATCACATTTTAATTTTTGAGAATATTCTTTTATTATTCCTTCACCATAATGTTTACCTGCTTCGCTCAATATTTTCCCAACATTATAGTAAGAATTTAAATCACTTTTATTAATTGAATAATTCTTAACGGTTCTGTTTATCTCATTATTTATTAATTCGTTTTTTATTTCATTATAATAGTTCATATATACTCCTTCCTTAATTAAGGACAAGTTGTACAAATAAATATATATTATTTATAAAACAAGTGATTTATAAAAACCACTATATCAAACTATATAAAGAAATACAAATGACTATATTTTAAATTTATTTTAAAATAAATTACAGATATTTAGAATTTGTCTATTAAGTATTTATAATCTGTAAAAAAAGTATACCAATTTTAAAAATTGGTATAAGTTTATTTTTTTCTTAAATATTTATAACTACTTATAATTACTATTAGCAAAGGTACTGCTGTAATCGCGCCTATTAGTCCAAATAATTTACTAAAAATAAATAGTGATAATATAATTAATATTGGATGTATTTTATTTGATTTACTGTATACTAATGGACTTATTATATATCCATCTAATATTGATAATACTAGTATTCCTATTATGGTTCTGATGAATAGTTTATAGTTTATTGTAAATGCTGTTACAAGAGCCAGAATATTTGTTGTTATTCCCCCTATTATTGGAATTATACTTAGTATTCCAGCCATTATGCCAAGTAATAAATAATTAGGATGTCTTATTATTATAAATATAATCATATATTCAAGCATGTTTATTATTGATAGTAATAAAAAACTTTTTGTATAGTTTTCTAATTCTTTGTTTATTGCAACTATATAGTTATATGTAGTTTTTTTGTTTTTTAATATTTGTTTGGTTATATTTATTATTTTATTCCAATCTATAAATAGGTATATACTTATGCTTATTACTATAAGTGTTAATGATATATATTTTATTATGTTTGATATTATGTTTATGTTTGGTATTAATTCATCTAACTGTTTTAATTTTCCTATTGTATTTATTATATTTATATTATATTTTAAAGATACAGTTTTTAATATATATGTTATACCATTTATTCCTTCTTTTAATTGTAATATTATTGTTGGTAATAGTTTAAATATTAGTATATATATTATTAGAAAAATTGTTATTAGAAATAATATAATACTTATTTTTTTATTAAATTTTTTATTAAGTATTTTCAAGTATATATTTAATATATAACTTATTATTATAGATATTAATAATGGTTTTAATATATTACTTGTTAGATTTAATATATTTAACCATAATTCTTTTGTTTGATATATAGTAAGTATTATAAGCAATATTAGTAAAAAATTAACGAGTTTATAATCAAGTTTATTTTTTAACATAATATCACCTATTAATTATATAAAAAAGGAGAATAAATTATTCTCCTTTTACAAATTCTCCTGTTCCACTATTTGTATAGAATGCATCGTTTAATGTATCATATAATCCAGCAACATTATCACTTTTTCTCTTAACCGGAATCATATTTCTTACCAAAACTCCATTTTCATATATTTTAAATGAGTAAAGTTTTGCTTTGGCATAATTTGCTATTGTTAAATCATCACTATTTGCTGCTAATATATAAAATGCATATTTAGTATTTTTTGTTTTTGATCCACTAAGTTTTACTTCTGTTTGATTATCTAGTGAATAATAAGTTGGATTTACATTAATTTTAAATACATGCCTATTTTTATCAACCGCGATATTTGTTGTTATCCAATTACCAGTTCCGTCTTTATAGCCGTATGCGAATTTATCACTACCATTTATATACATAGTATATGTTAAATAGTTTGTGTCTGTTGTATGAATTCCAAAAATTCTTTGTTGTCTTGTTAAATCTGTAAATTCAAAATCTGCTTCTATACCAGTGTTTGGTGTTGCATAATATTTTGAGTTAATATATTGAGTTCCTGTTGATTCAATATAACTTAAAGCAACATATTTTTCACTAAATTCCTTATTTGTTTCAAATTTTCCAGTCCCACCATTTTCATAAAACTTATTTTCTACCGTATCATATAATCCAAGTTCCTTATCACTATTTCGATAACATGGAACAAAATCACGAATTAATTCCTTATTATCATATATTTTAAGACTGTATAACTTTGTATTAGAATTTTCCACTACACCATCCACAGCATCATTCAAAGCAAAAATAGTTAATGGCGTTGGTGTTGAAAATGAATTATTTGTTACAGTAGTTGTTGTATTATCTGGTAATGTTAGCACTCTATTTTTAAAACTAATTTGTTGTCTAGTTCCTGGTATTATTCCTGCGGAGTATCTTATATTTGCAACTGTTGTATTAGTGCCAAACAAGAAATGACCTAATAAAGTTGTTTCATTATATGTTGTTAATTGATATCCTTTATCATGGTAAGTTTGTCTAGCACCTAATATAGTACCAAATTTTGGTTTAATCTTATCAATATCATTTTGTGACATAAAATCTATTTCAAATCCTGTATTTTGATTTGCAATTACTCCTGTATTTATATATTGAGTTCCTGTTGATTCAATATAATCTACACGTGTATATGCGAATTCAAAATTATCTGTTACTGTTATAACTCTTCTTTCTATTGTTTCATTATTACTTGAGTCTTTTGCTTTATATGTTATTACATATTTACCTGGTATATTTGTTAGTGAACTATTTGTTGTTAATGATGGATTTGAATCATAGTTATCTGTTGCTGTGACACCTGCCATTATATCAAAACTTGCTAATTCACTTGCGTGTATTGTTGTTTCTTTTGGAAGTGTTATTATTGGGGCTTCTGTATCTCTTACTATAACTGTACGTGTAGCGAAATATGTTTTTCCACCATATGTTACTGAATATTTAATTTCGTATGTGTTTTTTTGAGATGTATTCAATACGGTTTCTCTACCTGATAGTAGTATTTGTGATGATATGGTATCAATCATACTTCCATCTGGTGCATATGCTTTTACTCCGGGATCGCTAAATTGTCCGTTTATTTCAACATATTCTATATAGTTTCCGTTTAATATAATTATTGGTGAATTTTGATCAACACTTTCTGATGCGTCTTCTAGGTCCATTAATGTTAATGTTATAACATATCTTTCGTCTTGTTTTTCTATTCTTATTTTTGATTCATTTGAAAAATTTTTTCTTGTTTTTGGATTTTTAATATTCATTGGAAGGTATCCTTTTTGTTTTAGAGTTCCTAATTTTATTGTAACTACATCTGTTTCTTCAAGCAATTGCATATTATCTATTATAAAATCATTTGCTGCTTTTTTTATTATTTCTTCTTGGGATACATATGCTGTTTCTTTAGTATTTGTTATTGAATCTCCTACTTTTGGTATTATTACTATACTAAGGATTCCTAAAAGTACTATTACTCCTAATAATTCTATTAATGTAAATGCGCGTGTTTTCATATTTTGCCTCCATATGATATATTCTTTATAAATTATATCATACATAGTTTTTTCTTTCAAATATTTTTAAAAAGAAAAGAAGTCTTTTGACTTCTATCCATTTATTTGTTTTGCAACTTCTTCTGCAAAGTTTTCTTCTTTCTTTTCGATTCCTTCTCCAACTTCAAAACGAGTCATTGAAACAATCTTTCCACCATTTTGACTAGCATATTTTCCAACGCTCATTGATGGTTCTTTTACAAATGCTTGTTCTTCTAAGCAGATTTCTTCATAGTATTTTCTAATTCTTCCTTCTACCATTTTTTCTGCTATTTCTGCTGGTTTTCCTTCATTCATAGCTTGTTCTTTTAAAACTACTCTTTCTTTTTCTACTAATTCAGCAGGAACTTCTTCTTTTGTTACATATAATGGTTTCATTGCAGCTGCATGCATTGAGATATCTTTTGCTACTTCTTCATTTACATCAGATACTACTGTAAGAACTGCTATTCTTCCACCCATATGAATATATGATCCAAATGTTTCATTATCTTTCTTAGTAATTCTTTCGAATCTTCTGAATGATAATTTTTCTCCAATTGTAGCTGTTTTTGAAATAATTAAATCATTAATTGTTCCTTCTGATGTTTTTAATTCTAATGCTTCTTCCATTGTTTTAGCATTACTATTAATTAATGTTTCTAGTATTTCATTAACTAATGCTTTGAATGTATCATTCTTAGCTACGAAGTCAGTTTCTGAATTTACTTCTATTATAGCTGCATCGTTTCCTTTTACAAGTATTGCTGCAATTCCTTCTGCTGCAATTCTATCAGATTTTTTAGCTGCTTTAGCAATTCCCTTTTCTCTTAACCAGTTAATTGCTTCTTCTTTATTTCCGTTTGTTGCTTCTAGAGCTTTTTTACAATCGCTTAATCCTGCGTTTGTTAAATCTCTTAATTCTTTTACCATTGCGGCTGTTACCATATTAATCCTCCTTAATTAAAAAAGATGATATAAAATCATCTTTCTAGTCTATTTTAAAGCGTCTACAAGTTCTTGTTTTTTCATTGTAGAATAACCTTTAATTTCTTTTGCTTTTGCCATTTCACGAAGTTCTGCTACTGTTTTTTTAGTTAAATCTTCTTTAACTACGGCTTTTTTTTCAGTAACTTTTTCTTCTTTTTTAGCTTCTACTTTTTCTTTATTAGACTCTTTTACAAATGATTTTTTTTCAAAAGGTTTTTTGTTTCCTTTATTAAATCTACCACGATTATCTTCAAATCTTCTTGGTCTATCTTCTTTCTTCTTTACTGAATCTACAGCTTTTTGCATTATTTCGTTTGGATTAGATGTTCTATCGTCACTAACGTAATCTACTAATTTTCCACCGTTTGCTTCAACGATTGCATTTGCCATAACACCTGTAATTAGTTTTACAGCTCTGATTGCATCATCGTTTCCAGGAATTACATAGTCTACCATATCTGGATCACAGTTTGTATCTACTATACCAAATACTGGGATACCTAAGATTCTAGCTTCTTTAATAGCGATTTCTTCTTTTGAAGGGTCTACTATATATAAAGCTTGTGGTAATTTATACATTTCTCTAATTCCACATAATACTTTATTTAATTTATCGTATTCTTTCTTTAGTTTGATTACTTCTTTTTTAGGCAATACATCAAATGTACCATCTTTTTCCATTTTTTCGATATCTTCTAATCTTTTAACTCTTTTTCTGATAGTTCTGAAGTTTGTTAATGTTCCTCCTAACCATCTTTCATTTACATAGTAAGAATCACTTCTAAGTGCTTCTTCTTTAATAGCTTCTTGAGCTTGTTTTCTTGTTCCTACGAATAATACTTTTCCACCATTTGCTGCTATTTTCTTTAATTCAGCATATGCTTCTTCCATCATTTTTGCTGTTTTTTGTAAATCGATGATATAAATTTCATCACGTGAAGTGAAGATATATTCTTTCATCTTTGGATTCCATCTCTTAGTTTGATGTCCGAAATGAACTCCAGCTTCTAATAAATAATTCATTGACACTACTGCCATAACTCATTCCTCCTTTTGTTAAATCTTCCGCATGTTTCTAATTCTACACCACCAATTGGCACTAGGCATAGAAATCCACATACGTGTTTTTTAAAAAAAGCCAATAATATTATATCATAAAAAGTAATTTTTAAAACATTTTTTTAATAATTTATTAAATTTACTTAATATTATTAATTTTATGTTTAAATATTATTCTTTAAATACATATTATCGGCTTATTTTCGGCTTATTTTCGGCTTATTTTCGG
>CAMVNW010000032.1 GCA_947168965.1 uncultured Caryophanales bacterium | reverse complement strand
ACAAATCAAAAAGAAAGAATAATGTAATTAGCACTTGAAATAATAGTGCTTTTTTAATTATAAAGTGTAGTTTAATCAAAAAAGTGGGTGCAAAAAGGTGTAAATTATGTCATAATTATTCCAGTATCTTAATAAATTTAAAAAAGAAAAATAATACTTTTTCTTTTTTTTATATTATGATAAAATAATATTGGTGATTTAAATGAATAACAGAAGTGAATTAAGAAAAAAAATAATGACTATTTTATATCAAATATCAGTATATGAAAAAGCAAAAATAGAATACAATGTAGATGATATAATAAAAGAAGTATCAGAAATAGAAAATGAATTTATAAAAGACACAGTATATGGAATAATAACATATAAAAATGATATAGATGCATTAGCTAATAAATATTTAAATAATTGGACAATAGACAGACTAGGAAATACTGATGGAGCCATACTAAGAATGGGAATATATGAATTAATATATTCAGACACTCCTAATGTTGTTGCTATAAACGAAGCAATAGAACTATCAAAACTATATAGTGACGATGATGTAAAAAATATGATAAATGCTGTTTTAGATAAAATATATAAAGAAGAAACAAATGAATAAAGATAAATACTTAACAGTAGGCGCATTAACTAGATATATTAAATATAAAATAGATAGTGATGAACACCTAAAAACAGTATTTTTAAAAGGAGAAATATCAAACTTTAAATTACATAGTGCTGGACATATGTATTTTTCAATAAAGGATGAAACAAGTAAAATAAATGCAATAATGTTTTCAAGAGATGCAAAAAACATAACATTTGAGCCGCAAGAAGGAACAAAAGTACTAGTGATGGGTAGAATAAGTGTTTATGAACCAACTGGTAACTACCAAATATATGTATCAGAAATGTTAGAAGATGGAGTAGGAAATCTTTATGTAGCTTTTGAAAAATTAAAAGAAAAACTTTCAAAAGAAGGATTGTTTGATGAAAAATACAAAAAGCCAATACCAAAAATACCTAAAAAAATAGGAATAATAACCGCACCAACAGGAGCAGCAATAAAAGATATATTATCTACAATAAAAAGAAGATTTCCAATATGTGAAACAATACTATTCCCAAGTCTAGTACAAGGAGAATATGCTAAAGAAGATATAGTAAAGAATTTAAAAATCGCAAATACATATGACTTAGATGTAATAATACTTGGACGTGGTGGAGGATCAATAGAAGATTTATGGCCATTCAATGAAGAAATAGTCGCACGTGAAATTTTCGCATCACGAATACCAATAATAAGCGCTGTCGGGCACGAAGTTGACTTTACAATAGCTGACTTTGTAGCTGATCTAAGAGCTCCAACACCAACAGGAGCAGCAGAAATGGCTGTACCTAATATGATAGATATAGAAAATCATATTAAACAATTATCAATAAGATTAAACGAGAATATTAGTAAAAAAATAAATATTCATAAATTATTATTAGAAAAATGTAGAGATTCATTCATACTTAAAAATCCAATGATAATGATTGATAATAAAAAATTAAAATTAGAAGAATCAAAAGAAAACGCAAACAGAATATTAAAACAACTATTAGACAACAACAAAATTAAACTAGATAAAATAAAATCAAATTATATATTAAATAATCCAAATACATTATATAAAGATTCAATTATAAAATTAAATAATTTAATAGAAAAACTTGAATTAATTAATCCACTTGGAGTATTAAAAAGAGGATATTCCTTAACAAAACAAGAAAATATTGTAATATCTTCAATAAAAAATATAGACAAAACAAAACCATTAATTGTAAAAATGCAAGATGGAGAAATAGAAACAACTATAAAAAACATTAAGGAGGACTTAAATGGCTAAAGAAACAAAATTTGAAGACAACTTAAAAGAACTAGAAACAATAATTCACGAATTAGAAACAGGTGAAATAGATCTAGACTCATCAATAGAAAAATATACAAAAGCAATGAAATTAGTATCAACATGTGAAAAAAAACTAAATGAAGTAGAAGAAAAAGTAAATAAAATATTAAATGAAAATGGAAGCCTAGAAGATTTTTCTATAGAAGAAAATGCCTAAATAGGTATTTTTTTTCACATATAAGAAGAAAATATTTGATAATAATAATAATGTAGTTTGCCAAAAGGAGTTGTTTGAAATGATTTTAAAAAATTTTAAAAAAACGATGATAATCATTCTGACATCCTTTATTATGCCCATTTCTATACTAGCATATTCCGACTACATAATAGTTGGTGGAGAAAATGTAGGAATAGAGATAAAATCAAAAGGTGTTATGGTAGTTGGACTTTATGAAATTAACGGAAAATATATAGCAAGCGAATCTGGAATAAAAGTAGGAGACATAATAACATCGATAAACAATAACAAAATAAGTACAATAGACGAAATGACAAAAATAATATCAAATTCAGAAAACAAAATAGAAATAGAATTTATAAGAGATGGTAAAACAGATCACACTAAATTAAACCTTATAAAAGATGAAAATAACGTCTATAAAACAGGATTGTACGTAAAAGATGAAATAAAAGGAATAGGCACACTAACATTTATCGATCCAAACACAAAACTATTTGGAGCATTAGGACATGAAATAATAGAAAAAGCAACTGGAGAAATATTAGAAGTAAAAGACGGAAAATTATATAATTCAACAGTAACAAATATAGAACCAAGTAGAGATGGAAATCCAGGAGAAAAAAACGCGACATTTAAAGAAACTACCATAGGAAACATATTAGAAAATACTAATAAAGGAATATTTGGAATATATCAAGAAAAACTTCCAGAAAAAAAACTCTATAAAGTAGCACATAAAGAAGAAATAAAAATAGGAGAAGCTAAAATACTAACTGTACTAAAAAATGAAGAAATAAAAGAATATACAATAAATATATTAAAAATAACAGAAACAAAAGATAAAACAAAAAATCTTCTATTCGAAATAACAGATGAAAATTTACTTGAACAAACAGGAGGAATAATTCAAGGAATGAGTGGTTCACCAATAATACAAGATGATAAAATAATAGGAGCAGTAACACACGTAGTAGTAGATTCACCAACAAAAGGATACGGAATATTCATAACAAACATGTTAGAAGAAGCAGAAAATTAGCTTCTTTTTTCACTAAAAAAATATTTTTTCATAAACTATAATAGGTGATAACATGGATTTATTTAAAGGCTCAGGAGTAGCACTTATAACGCCATTTAAAAGTGACGGAAGCATAGATTATGAAACATTAAGGCACCTTATAGACTTTCAAATTGAAAATAATACAGACGCAATAATAATAGGTGGAACAACCGGAGAAACATCAACACTTTCATATATAGAACACATGAGCATAATAGAAGAATGTATCGATTATACAAATGGAAGAGTGCCTGTAATTGCAGGAACAGGATCAAACTGTACAAAAAAAGCAATAGAATTATCAAAAGAAGCAGAAAACTTAGGAGCAGATGGACTTTTAATAGTAACACCATATTATAATAAAACAACACAAAATGGATTAATAAATCACTATAGTAAAATATCAGAAAAAGTAGACATTCCAATAATATTGTATAACGTTCCGTCCCGTACAGGACTAAATATAGATCCAATAACAGTAAAAGAATTAGTAGAAAAAAATCAAAATATAAAAGGAATAAAAGAAGCATCTGGAAACATTAATAATGTAGCGAAAATAAAAGAACTACTAGGCGACAAAATAAATATATATTCAGGAAACGATAACGAAATAGTACCAATTCTTTCATTAGGAGGAGTAGGTGTAATATCCGTAATTGCTAATATATTGCCAAAAGAAACACATGATTTAGTAATAAATTATCTAAACGGAAATATAGAATTATCAAGAAAAGAACAAATAAAAATGTTAAACTTAATAAAAGCACTATTTAAAGAAGTAAATCCAATTCCAATAAAAAAAGCAATGGAAGAATTAAAAATGATAAACGGAACATTAAGAGAACCATTAATAGAAATGGAAGAAGAAAACAAAAAACAACTTATAAAAGAAATGAAAAAATATGGAATAAAAGGAATCTAACGATTCTTTTTTAAATACAATCTTATTTTACTATAATCATATAAAGTAACAAAAAGAATATTAACACTAGTAGCAATCACAAGCCCCCACATACCAATATGAATACTGCACCCAATAACTAAAACAATACTTCTCAAAATCACCCCAAATAAAGTGCCCTTCATAGAATCAACCGCTTTACCCATTGCTTGAAGAGAACTACTTATAGGAGACTGAATATAATGAAATAAACAAACTATACTTATAATACGTATATAATTTATACCTAAATTAGTATTATAAATAAGCTTTAAAGGAATATGTGGAATAAAAAGAAAGATTAAAGTACAAGGAATACCAATTAATAAAGAAAAAAATATACCCTGTCTTAACTTTAATCTAGTATAATCTATATTCCCATGAGAATAATTATAACTTATAACAGGAACAATAGCTTGACTAATAGCCAAAGTAAAAAAAGAAGGAAGTAAAACAAGAGGCATAACATAACCATTAATAATTCCATACTCATTAACGATAAAACTATTAGAATAACCACTTTTAATAAGAAAAAAAGTCATAATAATAGGCTCAAAAAAATAACCTATATTGCCAATTAATCTGCTACCAGTAGTTGGTAAACTAATACCTAAAATATCACGAAAATTTTGTTTGTCAAAAGAAAAATCATTTTTACTAATCTTAAAATTTTTAGGAAGAAAGAAAAACAAAACAAAAATACTAGTTAACTCACTAAAAATATTAGATAAAACAATAAAAGCAATTGCATATTCAATACCCTTAACTAAAAACAAAGGAACACCTAAAAAAATAACAATTAATCTTACAAGATCCTCAGTAATATTACTAATAACATGTGGAACCATTAATTGTTTTCCAAAAAAATAACCTCTTAAAACACTAGAAATACTTATAAAAGGAAGAACAAACCCAATACAAATAATCCCAAACCTAATTCTAGGTTCATGTAATAAATTATTAGAAATAAAATTGCCAAAAACAAGCAATAAAATCATAATCAATATATTAATAAAAAGAGTAATAGGAAAACATAAAAAAACAAGATTTTTATTATTTCTCTTATCCTCAGCAACTAATTTAGAAACCGCAACAGGTAACCCCAAAGAAGCAAGAGAAATAAGTAACATAAAAGTAGGAGATAAAAGACTATAAATACCAATTCCTTCAGTACCTAAAAGTCTAGTCATAACAATACGGATAAACATACCAATAATCTTAGTAATAAAACCACCAACAATTAAAATAAAAGTAGACTTAACAAACTTATTCATGATGCCTCCTTACAAAAATATATGCAAAAAACATTTAAAAATAATTAAAAATGTTTTATAATATACATATTGGAGGTTAACTATGATAGAATTTAATAGTATAGAAGAACTAAAAAAAAGAACTACTCCAGCACTAATTGCAAAATTAAACGAATTAAAAGCAAAAAACTATAATTTAATATCAATAGACGATATATGGAATTTTTTAATAAAAAATAAGTGGCAAAAAGCAATAGATCTAACACTATATGATATAATTAATGACATAATGAATGTAAATGAAGAAGAACTAGAAGAATATGGAATAAGAAGGAGTGAACAAAATGACAAAAGTTAATCAAGATTTAAACTTTGATATATTATATGAAAAAATAAAAACATATAACACCAATGAAAAGCAATTATTAAAAATAACAGAAGCATATGAACTAGCAAATGATTTACATAAAAATCAATTTAGAAAAAGTGGAGAACCATATATAATACATCCATTAAACGTCGCATATATACTAACTGACATAAAAGCTGATTATGAAACAATATGTGCAGCAATACTTCACGACACAATAGAAGACACAAATATTACATTAGATACATTAGAAAAACAATTCGGACATACAGTAAGAATACTAGTAGACGGAGTAACAAAAATAAACAAACTAGATCTAGGAGCAGATAAAGACGCAGAAATCGCAACACAAAGAAAAATACTAGTAGGAATGACAGAAGATGTAAGAGTAATAATATTAAAACTTGCAGATCGACTACATAATCTAAGAACATTATGGGCACTCCAAGAACATAGACAAAAATATAACGCAAAAGAAACACTAGATATATTAGTTCCAATAGCTCATAGACTTGGTATGTACAAAATAAAAGGTGAATTAGAAGACTTATCACTTAGATACTATAAACCTGACGTATACTTTGGAATAGTAGAAACATTAAATAAAACAAAACAAGAAAGAGATAACATAGTAAATGACATGCTAAAAAGTGTATCAGACCTTTTAAACGAACATAACATAAAACACGAAATAAAAGGAAGAGCTAAATCAATATACAGTATCTATAAAAAAATGGATAAAGGAAAGAGTTTTAGCGACATATATGACTTAAACGCATTAAGAGTATTTGTTGATACAAAAGAAGAATGTTATCAAGCACTTGGAATAATACATGGAAAATATACACCTAAACCAAAAAGATTCAAAGATTATATAGCGATGCCTAAAAATAACGGATATCAATCCCTTCACACAACAGTATTCGGAAACAATGGATACTTATTCGAAATACAAATAAGAACATATGAAATGGATCAAATAGCAGAAAATGGTATCGCATCACATTGGTCATATAAAGAAGGAACAAACGGAACAAAAAAGAACCTAATGGATCAAAAACTAGAATTCTTCAAAAGCATTATGGAACTTCAAGAAGAAACAGATGAACAATTTATATCCTCCCTTAAACAAGAATTTGAAAACACAATATATGTATTCACTCCAAACGGAAACGTAATAGAACTACCTGCGGGCGCAACACCAATAGATTTCGCATATAAAGTACATACAGACGTAGGAAACACAATGGTAGGAGCACTTGTAAATAATACAATAGTACCACTTACATATGAATTAAAAACAAACGATATCGTAAAAATTAATACAAGTAAAAAAAGCACCCCATCAAGAGAATGGATAAATATAGTAAAAACAACACAAGCAAAAAATAAAATTAAAAATTACTTCAATAAAATAGAAAAAAATGAATTCTTAAAAAAAGGTGAAGAAACTCTAAAAGAAGAACTAAGAAGAAAAAAAATAAGTATAAACGAATTCATGACAGATGAAAATATTGAAAAAATAATAAAAAACTATAAATTAAAAGATTTAGACGACTTATATATAAATATTGGCTCAAACAAATTAGTAACAGGAGCAATAATAAATCTAATAATTAAAAAAGAAACATCAAAAGAAAAACTAGTACTAGATAAGATTCAAAACAGAGAAATAAAAATAGATAATTTAAAATCAGATGTAATAGTACGTGGAATAGATGACATAAAAGTAAGTATTTCATCATGTTGCGATCCAATACCAGGTGATAATATAATGGGATATATCACAAAAGGTAACGGAATATCAATTCATAGAGAAAACTGTCCAAACATAAGAAATACAGAAGAAAGATTAATAGAAGTATACTGGAATCAAAAAACATCAAAAAAATATAAAGTAGATCTATTAATAACAACAAATAATGCAAAAAATATACTTATGGACATAATATCAAAAACAACAAACAATAATATAACAGTAATAAGTGTAAATACATTAAGTGAAAATATAAAATATAAATTACAAATACTAGTAGAAAACAAGCAAACATTAGATAAATTCATTAATGATTTAAAAAGTTTGCAAAACATAATAAGCATAGAAAGACTAATGCAATAAAAGAGTTAAAAAAACTCTTTTTTTTTATCCAAAAAAATTGTATAATTATTATAGTAAAGGAGTGTAAACATGTTAGGAAACATAATAGGAGTAGAAGAAAACACAGTATTAATAAATCTAAATATAGATATAACTAAAGTACAAAACATTATAAATCTTATGGTTATAATGGAACAAGATGATAAAAAAATAGTAGGAGAAATAATAAATATTAAAAATAACATTGCATACGTAAACCTATTAGGAGAAATAAAAGGCGAAAAATTTGTATATGGTGTAATTAACAAACCAAGCTTTTCATCATCAGTAAAACTAATATCAAAAGAAAAAATATCCATGATAATAAGTACAGAAGAATTTATAGAAAATAAGCACTTATATCTAGGAACAAGCCCTATATATGAAGGAGTAAAAGTAAATGTTGAAATAAACGATTTATTCAGTAATCACTTTGCAATATTTGGTTCAACAGGTTCAGGTAAATCATGTAGTGTAGCACGTATATTTCAAAATTTATTTTCAAAACCAAATTCAATAGCTTATAGATCAAGTATTTTTATATTCGATGCATATGGAGAATACCATACAGCATTTGAAAAACTAAATGAAGTAGTACCTGAAATAAGTTTTAAATATTACACAACAAATACTGACGAAGACATGGATAAAATATTAAGAATTCCAGTATGGCTATTAGATGTAGATGACATAGCACTTCTACTTGAATGTGATAAAACAAGTCAACTACCAATAATAGAAAAAGCATTAAAACTTGTTACAGTATTTGCAAGAGAAGAAAAAGACGTAATAAAACATAAAAATGACATAATAGCACGTGCACTTTTAGATATATTTACAAGCGGAAAAAATCCAGCACAAATAAGAGACCAAGTATTTTCAGTATTATCATACTATAATACAAGTGAATTAAATCTTGATACACAAATATTCCAACCAGGATATACAAGACCATTAAAACAATGTTTACTAATTGACGCTAGTGGAAAAATAAGAGATATGGAATTATTAATGACATTCCTACAAAAATATATAGATGATACTCTAGAACTAGAATTACCAGATGGATCATTTAAATATACATTAGATGATTTAAAAGATGCATTAGACTTCGCACTTATTAGTGAAGGAATCCTAAAGAGTCAAAAAGTATATGATGAATACAACGTACTTAAAGTAAGACTTCATTCACTTGTAACAGGAAATTATAAAGAATACTTTAACTATGGAAACTTCATATCAAAAGAACAATATATAAAAGATCTTTTATCGGCACCACATGATAGAAAAGCACAAATAATAAACTTTAATATAAACTATATAGATGATAGATTTGCAAAAACAATAACAAAAATATATTCAAAAATGTTATTTAATTACTCAAAAGAACTTAAAAATAGAGCATCTATTCCATTCCATATAATACTAGAAGAAGCACATAGATACGTACAAAACGATAATGACGTAAATCTATTAGGATACAATATATTTGATAGAATAACAAAAGAAGGAAGAAAATATGGAGTATTATTAGGATTAATATCTCAAAGACCTTCAGAACTATCAGATACATCAATATCACAATGTAGCAATTTCTTAATATTTAATATACTTCACCCAGCAGACCTAAACTATATAAAAGCAATGGTTCCAAACGTATCAGAAGAAACATTAAAAAAATTAAAAACATTACAATCAGGAAATTGTATAGCATTTGGTAACGCATTTAAAGTACCAGTATTCATAAAATTTGAAATGCCAAATCCAGCGCCATCAAGTAGTAGTTGTGACATAAGAAAAACATGGTTTATAGAAAAGAGGTAGACATGAAAAAAGGATTCACATTAATAGAACTACTAGCAGTATTAATAATATTAGGAATTATATCAATAATAACAGTACCAAAAGTATTCGAACAATTAGCTCAATCTAAAAAGAATGTCGCAAAATCATCCTCAATTTCATATATAAAAGCTATAGATAAATATGAATTAGATGAAAGAATGAATAGAAATAATATCAAATTAGATGGACTATATACAATAAATAGTAATGGTAATCTAACTAATGAAACAGAAACAATTAATATAGAATTAAATGGAAAAAAACCTTCAGGAGGAATGGTTATTTATAAAAACGATGAATTTCAATTCGCATGCGTCACAATAGATAATTTTAGAACAATTATAAATAGTGACCAAATAGGAGAAACCGAAGAAGGAGAATGTGGCACATCAACAAATGAAGCATATTTTACATATGATACTAATGAAGATGAAACACTAGTAATATCAGGTTTTTCAGACGAATATAAAAATAATCACTCAAATGAAAAATTTATAATACTCCCATCAACACACGAAGGAAAAACAATATCATTAATAAAAAATGAAGCTTTTAAAAATTCAGATATAGACACAATTATAATACCCGGAACAATAAAAACAATTGGAAATGGTGCATTTTGGCATTCATCTGTAAAAACAGCAGTAATAAACGAAGGCGTAGAAATAATAGGCTCTGGAGCATTTGCTGGTTCAGAATTATCGGAAATAACAATGGCAGATAGTATAAAAGAAATAAAATCATCAGCATTTTCAAATACAAAAATTAATAAAATTACTTTAGGTTCAAATCTTCAAATAATCGATACAGCAGCATTCCAAGGATGTACAAACCTAGATAAGATAATTATACCAAATGGTGTAACTACAATTGGAATTTCCGCATTTGCCCAAAGTGGCTTAAAAGAGGTAACAATACCAAATAGCGTAATCACAATAAGTGAAGCTGCCTTTCAGGAAACAAATTTAAGAGAAATAACTATACCAGATAGTGTAGAAAATCTACGCTATGATGCATTTTACAAAATAAAAACATTAAAAAAAGCAACAGTTGGAGCTAAAAATATCTATAGTAGTACTTTCATAGGCACAGGGCTAGAAGAAGTAATAATAACAGATAATGTAGAAACAATAAATCCTGGTTCATTTTCAAGTATAGAATCACTAAAAACAGTAACAATAGGAAGAAATGTAACATCAATGGATTATGCATTTCAAATAGAAAATAACCAAGTATCTAAATTAGAAACAGTATATAATAGAAGTAGTTTAGATTTAAGTACATCAAATGCTTTTAATGGCCGTACAGGTTATACAATAATAAATCAATAATTCGACAAAAAATAAAAAGAAAATCATCTATAAT